>CAZOSU010000007.1:0-22217 GCA_964582515.1 uncultured Acetatifactor sp.
GAGCAGGATGTCAGGCTTCTCCAAAAGGAGCTTGCCAAGGAGCACCTTGGTACGCTGTCCGCCGGAAAGCTCCGTAACATCACGGTCCAGACCAATGTCGGAAAGCCCCAGAGCGCGTCCTACCTCCTCCACCTTAGAGTCAATCATGTAAAAATCATGCTGGGTCAAAAGCTCCTGAATGGTTCCGAACTCATCCATCATCACTTCCAATTCATCCGGATCCGCTTCGCCCATTTTGTCGCAAAGCTCGTTCATCTGGGTTTCCAGCTCAAAAAGGAAATCAAAGGCAGAAGCCAGTACGTCCCGGATGGTCATACCCTGCTGCAGAACGGTGTGCTGGTCTAAGTACCCCACACGTACATTCTTAGCCCATTCCACTTTACCCTCATCGGGCATCAGCTTTCCGGTAATAATATTCATAAAGGTGGACTTACCCTCGCCATTGGCACCAATAAGTCCGATGTGCTCTCCCTTTAACAGGCGGAAGGACACATCATTAAAAATGGCTCTGTCGCCAAAGCCATGGGTTAAATGTTCAACATTCAAAATACTCATACTGTTTTCCTCATGCATCCGCTTGGTAATGTAACAGCTCAGCCCATGCATTGGCAAAGTCACACCCTGGGTGCTTCTGAGCCGCTTCGCAGCTGCCCTTGCCCATTGGCAGACTGTGTCTGAACTGTCATTTTATAATACATGAAATTGAGGAGAATGTCATCTTTTTCTTGTAATCATTTTATGTTATACTCATTTTGGGTGTTTATATTTAGCGGATAAAAGGAGAAGCGGGTCATGGATTTTGCATCCTTTGAATTTATATTTCGATTTTTACCCATATTTATGCTTTTGTATTTTGTGGTTCCGGAGAAGATGAAGAATCTTGTCCTCTTTTTGGGGAGCCTTGTTTTTTATGCATGGGGAGACCGTAGAATCCTGGGTGTTTTGCTGATATCCATTGTATTTGATTATGTGCTGGCACTTTGTATGGGCATCAGCCGGAATGTGTGGCAGAAGAGGGTTTTCCTTTGCGGCGGTGTGGTGCTGAATCTGTTGATTATCGTATCCTCCCATCAGACGACCTGGGTGATTCCTGCGGGAAGCCTGATTTATGGGCTGCAGGCCATCAGTTATCTGGCGGAGGTTTACCGAGGCAGTGTGAAGCCACAGAAAAATATCCTCCGGCTGGGTGTGTATGTAGCCATGTTTCCACAGCTGAGCATGGGGCCGGTGGTGCGCTACAAGGATATTGAGGCGCAGCTGGCCGGCCGTAAGGCGGACGTGGTCAAGATAAAGGACGGTGTCATCCGCTTTATTGTGGGTCTGGCCAAAAAGGTGCTGCTGGCAAACAATATCTGTATTTTCTGGAACACTGTATCGGCGGCAAATCCTGCGGATTTAAGTACCCTGATGGCATGGGTGGGCTTTGCCTCCTTTGCATTTAAAATTTTGTTTGATTTCTCCGGCTATGCGGATATGGCCATTGGCCTGGCCCAGATTATGGGCTTTTCTTTCAAGGAAAATTTCAATTATCCCTTCCTTGCTACCAGTGTAAGGGATTTCTGGAGGCGTTGGCATATTTCCTTAAGTGTGTGGTTTAGGGATTATGTATACATTCCTTTGGGGGGCGGTCGCCACGGAATCGTCCGCAAGTGGGTGAATATGCTGTTTACCTGGCTTTTAATCGGCATTTGGTATGGCGTGGCGTACCATTATCTGCTTTGGGGATTGTGGTTTTTCTGCTGGATGCTACTGGAAAGCAGCTTTCTCGGAAAGCTTCTGGATAAGCTGCCGAAGCTGTTGACCAGAATTTATACATGGCTGATTATTATCATCAGTCTGACCTTTTTCGCTGCGGACAGCGTGTGGCAGGCGGTGGAGTATATCAAGGTGCTTTTCGGGATGGAGGGCGTTGGTTTTGTGGATGATATGGCACTTTTCTCGCTAAAGAGCCAGATTATTATGATAGTGATTGCAATCTTTTCAGCCATGCCCTGGGCACATCTCATCGACCGCAGGCTGCAGAAACCGGAAAGTGGCATGGGCATAGCTGCGGCACGTGTGTTTGAGAAGCTGCTGCCGGCGCTGCTTCTCATTGTAACGCTGGCATATATGGCTAAGGGATACTAAGTTGGAATGAATTAAAGGGGAAGCTATGATATTTGACAAAAAGAAAAATGCGGCGGTCACCATATTTTTCCTTGTAGGGATATGGCTGGTGTTTGCAGTGTTTGATTTTGTAAAACAGGATATCGGTCAGGACCGGATGGAGCAGCTCACCACGCATATAGATTACTTACTCAATGTGAAGGTGGTAAACGGGGTATATTTGGCAGAGGAGGATTATTATATGGAGCAGCATCTGCCCCAGAGCTACCCCGAGTCTTTGCAGGAGGAGAAGCTTCTCATGATTAGTGAGCTGGTGGAGGATTATCCTCAGACAAAGGTGGTATTAATTCCTACGGCGGACAATATTCTCACAGATTATCTGCCTTGGAAGGCGCCATATCTTCCGGAGATAAATCTCCTTACGGCGGTGGAGGATGCGATTGGCGAGGATCATGTAATCGATGTATTTCCTGCCTTTCTGGAGCATGTGCAGGAGGGAATGTACTTCAAGACGGACAGCCGCATCACCTCCGTGGGGGCTTATTACATTTACCGGGAATGGGCGGACCGGTGCGCCTCCTTCCCATTCTGGTATCAGCTGGAGAAGCTACAGACGGTGAAGGATGATTTTACCGGTGACCTGGTGGCTGCTGTTGGCGTGAAAAGCAGGAGTGTGGATGAAATTACCGTGTTCCCCCATGTGTTGAAGCATAAGGTAACCATCAATTATGACAATAAAAAGTGGGGGACCTCGTATGTGCAGCCGGAGAGGCTTTCTTCGGATGACCCCTATGCTTATTTTCTGGATGGTGACCATGGACTTACCATAATTGACACGGGATATAAAAATGGTAAGGCGCTTTTTATGTTAAAGGATGGGAATGCCAATGTGGTGATACCTCTTCTGGCGCCTCATTATGAGAAGATATATGCCGTGGACCTTCGGTATTTTACCTATGATTTGAAGGGATTTATGGAGAACTGTGACATTTACAACCAACTGGATGTGTTGGTCATGTACGGATGTGACGGATTTTTGGAGCAATTTGAATATTAGAAAGGGCTGTGTAATTTTATATGGCGAATTTAGGAATTCCACAAAATACCATTGCGGTATTGCAGAAATACAATTTTAATTTTCAGAAGAAATTCGGGCAGAATTTTTTGATTGATACAAGGGTGCTGGAGCGTATCATTGACTCCGCTGAGATTACCGGGGAGGACTGTATTCTGGAAATCGGTCCCGGCATCGGTACCATGACCCAGTATCTGGCGGAGAATGCCAGAGAGGTGGTGGCAGTGGAAATCGACAAGAATCTCATTCCCATTCTGGAAGATACCTTGTCGGAGTATGATAATGTAACCGTCATCAATGATGATATTTTAAAGGTGGACATCAACAAAATTGTGGAAGAGAAGAATGGGGGAAAGCCCATCAAGGTGGTGGCAAATCTTCCGTATTATATTACCACGCCCATCATTATGGGGCTTTTTGAAAGTCATGTGCCGCTGAAAAGCATCACCATCATGGTGCAAAAGGAGGTGGCGGATCGTATGCAGGTAGGGCCGGGAACCAAGGATTATGGTGCCCTTTCTCTTGCAGTGCAGTACTATGCAAAGCCGGAAATTGTTGCAAATGTACCGCCTAACTGCTTCATGCCCAGACCCAATGTGGGCAGTGCGGTTATCCGCCTGACCAGATATGATGCACCTCCGGTACAGGTGAATGATGAGAAGCACATGTTCTCCCTGATACGCGCTTCCTTTAACCAGCGCAGAAAAACTCTGGTGAACGGTCTTACCAATGCCCCGGAGCTGGGGCTTTCCAAGGAGAAGGTGACAGAAGCTTTAGAGAAGCTGGGCTGGTCACCCACTATCCGCGGTGAAGCGCTGACGCTGGAGCAGTTCGCGGCGCTGAGTAATACCCTTAGATAATGTTGGCAGGTTTTGCAGAGCGTGTAAGGCTTGTAAAAGCTGCTTTAGTCAGAGGCGGTTCTTCTAAACCGCCTTTGATGTTTTACTTATTTACCTTCTTCAGCTCCAGATAAGGCAGTACATCGTATCCGTTCTTTTTATACACATGCACTGCCCGCTGATTTTCTTCCTCTGCCTCTAAACGGAAGAGTACACCGGGATATTTTTTCTCCAGATAACGGAAGAACTGCCCAGCCGTGCCAAATCCCCGATATTCCTCCTTCAGATATAAGTCTTCAATCCAAATACAGGGTCTGCCAAATTCTGTGGAAAAGCTTTTTGCCACCATGGCATAGCCCAGAATTTCCCCATCATTTTCAAAAATGTAGCCTTCCAGATAGGGGCTGTCGTTTACACAGTTTTCCACATCAGCCCGGAAAATTTCTTCGGAGCCGTTTGTATGTACGGCAGGGGAAGTGTAGAAAACACGCATCATTTCCATGACGCTGTCAAAGTCAGTTCGCTTCATAGTCCTTATGGTTGTATTCATTTTTTTCTCCAAAATTCATTTTTTATAGTGTATCACACTTTACCCTTTTTTGTATGTATTATAAACGAAAAATACTATATCTTGTAGTTTTTGTCGATTACGTTTTGACATAGCATATCTCCTATGATAAACTTAAGAAGATAAAAAGTGGGTTTTTGTGCCCACATTTGTAGAGACATGTTGAAGATTGGATAGATATAAGGGAGATGTAACCTTGGATAAGTACGAATACAGAATAAAAGCAGATGCAATCAAGTCACTAATCGCAGAGGGGGACTATCAGTCAGCGATGGAGATTGCAGACGAAATCGACTGGCGGCGCGTAAAGAGTGTGATGATGCTCTGTACTATCAGTGACCTATATAAAATTAACCGTCGTTTAGAGGACAGCAGGGATTTGCTTCTTTTGGCATACGGAAGACATCCCGGTGGAAGAACCATCGTTTTTTCACTGTGTGAGCTTTCCATTAAGATGGGGGACTACCTTCTGGCCAAGGAATATTATCAGGAATTTTTACAGATTGCGCCCCATGATTCGGGACAATATATTTTGAAATACAAGCTGTACGAGGCTCTGGAGGTAAATCTGGAGGAGCGTATTAATGCGTTGCAGGAGCTTAAAAAGGAGGATTATCGGGAAAAATGGGCCTTTGAGCTGGCGAAGCTGTACCACAGAGCGGGTATGGTGGAGGAGTGTGTGGCGGAATGTGACGAGCTGATTTTGTGGTTTGGGGAAGGGAAGTACGTGGATAAGGCACTGGACCTTAAGATGCTGCATGCACCTCTTACACCGGATCAGCAGGCTAAGTATGATGCACGTTTTGTGCCGGTAGTGGAAGAGGCAGTGCCTGAGCCTGTAGAGGAGCCTGCTGTGGCAGAAGCTAAGGCGCCTGCAGAGGAAGTGCAGGAAGAAGCTTTGCCCCGGGTACAGGAGGCTCTGGAGGATGAGATACATGTAAAAACCATGGACGTGGGTGAGTATAATACTATCAATCTGCAGAAGGAGATTGCCGAGGGATTGAAAGAAGTATTGAATACGCCCCAGGATTCCCATGATGCAATTACCCAGTCCATTGTTGCCCCCATGCTGCAAAATACCATGCAGATGGCACCGGAGCAGGTAGAAGCTGTGATTCCTAAGCAGGAAGAAAAAGCTGTGGAGACGGAGGTTTTCTTTGGTGAAACCAGCGAGATGAAGGCTCCCGGTGTGGAGGAAATTACCTGGCAGGCGTCAGGAACGCCGGTGACAGCTAGGGAGATGGAAGAATCCGTGCCTTCACCGGAGCCTGTGGAGGAGGAAGCCCCGGCTGTGGAGGAAGAGGCAGTTCCTGTAAAAGATGCGGAAACAGATATCACCGGAAAAGCGGTAATGGAGGATATGCGCAAGGCCAGACAGGCGTCTACAGAGCCACCCAAGGAGCTGGCGAATGTACTTTCCATGGAATCCGACGGACAGATTCGTCTGGTGATGCCCAAGGAGGAAGCAGTAGAGAAGCAGATTACCGGTCAGATGAGCATTGAAGACATCTTGGCTGAGTGGGAGCGCATGAAAAATGAGAATAAGGAAAAGCGGGAGGCAGAGGTCCGTCAGAGAGTTCTGCAGAGAACCGGCCCCATGTTTACGGAATATGAAGCGAAGATGCGTGACAGCCTGCTAGAGCAGCTGGAGGCAGACAAGGTGGCGACGCCGGGCGTGATGAAGCTGAGTGATATCGAAGAAGAGGACTATAGCGAAATTGCCATGGAGGAGCTTGCGGAGGAAATCTTTGAGGAAGAGCCGGTGGCACAGGAAGGGGAAACCACCTACGCAGAAGAGGCTTCTGCTGTGGAAGAGGACAGGATAGAAGCGCTTACGGAAGAGACACTGGAAGATGCTGCGGAAGCAGCACCGGAGGAGGAAGACGTGGAAGCTGCATCTTTTGAGGTGGAGGAGCTTGACGAGGAATCCGACGGCAGCGACAGTGAAGTAGAGGAGCTGGAGGAAATTGAAGAGCCGGCAAAGGAGGAAGAGGCAGCGGCAGAGTCCGTAGCAGAAGAGACGGAACCTGTAGAGGCAGAAAAGGTTGCTGATAAGGCACCGGAGGATACAACACAGCCTGCAAAGAAGGCTGCAGAGGAAGAAAAGCCCGCTGTTCGTACCCTTACCAGAGAGGAGAGAGCGCTGTTTTCTCCATACATCCAGAGTAAGGCATCAAAGGAGCAGCTGATTCGTGTACTGGATGGCATCAGTATGGCGGCATACACCGGCAATGTAATCATAACAGGACCCGAGGGCGTAAATACCCTGGGGCTTGCGAAAAGTATCATAAGGGATGTACAGGCTTCGGACGATAATTTCTCCGGAAAGACGGCCAGGATTTCCGGCAGTTCTTTGGAAACAAGGGATATTTTAGCGTTGACCAAGGATATGGCAAATGGTGCCCTGATTATAAAGAAGGCCACAGAAATGAGCGAAAAATCCGCGGAGGAGCTGTATAAGGCACTTCAGCAGGAGCATTTGGGGATTTTGGTCATCATAGAAGATACCAAGAAGTCCATGAACCGTTTTCTGGAAAAGTACCCGAAATATGCAAATTGCTTCACCGCCCGCATGGATGTGGATGCACTCAGCGATGAGGCGCTGGTGACGTTTGCAAAGAAATATGCCAGAGAGATGGAGTATTCCATCGATGAATTCGGTATTTTGGAGTTACATACCAGAATTGACGAATTGCAGACCAGCGACCATGTGGTGACGGTACTGGAGGTAAAGGAGATGGTGGATAAGGCCATTCATCATGCCAACCGCAAGAATATTCCACATTTCTTTGATATTCTTTTGGGAAAGCGTTATGACCGGGAGGATATGATTATTTTGAGAGAAAAGGATTTTGCATAAATACATGGAGGTAGTCGTTATGCCAAAACGAGAGAAGGTTACAAAAGGGGAAAGAGAGCAGATTGTGATTTCGCAGGCGGATGAATATCTGTTTGCGGAGGGTACACATTATGATATTTATAAGAAATTAGGTGCGCATCTGTCCAGAGAGAATGGGCAGGATGGTGTGTTTTTCGCTGTGTGGGCTCCTAATGCTGCAAGTGTGCATGTTATTGGTGAATTTAATGATTGGAACCAGGTCTCTCACCCCATGGAAAAGTGTGGTTCCGGTGGCATCCACAGACTTTTTGTGCCGGGTGTAGAAGTGGGAACCATGTACAAATACCTGATTACCACCCCGCAAGGGGAAAAGCTCTACAAGGCGGACCCCTTTGCAAATCAAAGCGAGTATCGACCGGGTACCGCTTCCATCGTAGCAGATTTGGAGGGCTTTGCCTGGGAAGATGAACGGTGGATGACGGAGCGGGAGGAAAAGGATGTGCAGTCCCAGCCCATGGCGATTTACGAGTGCCATATCGGTTCCTTTATGAAGCATCCCTGCAACGGTACGGTGGAGGGCTTCTATAATTACCGGGAGTTTGCAGACCGTATCGTAGATTACCTGAAGGAAATGCAGTATACCCATGTGGAGCTGATGGGGATTGCGGAGCATCCCTTTGACGGCTCATGGGGCTATCAGGTGACGGGGTACTATGCTCCCACCTCCCGTTATGGTACGCCCGGGGACTTTATGTATCTTGTTAACAAATTGCATAAGAATAAAATCGGTGTCATCCTTGACTGGGTGCCGGCACATTTTGCTACGGATGCCCATGGTCTGGGACGTTTTGACGGACAGTGTATCTTTGAGCATCCGGACCCAAGAAGGGGAGAGCATCCGGATTGGGGAACCAAGATTTTTAATTATGGCAGGACGGAGGTGAAGAACTTCCTTATTGCCAACGTACTTTTCTGGCTCAGGGAATTCCACATTGATGGTATCCGTGTGGATGCTGTTGCGTCCATGTTGTATCTGGACTACGGAAAGCAGGAGGGTCAGTGGCTGCCGAATATTTATGGCGGCAACCAGAACTTAGATGCCATCGAGTTCTTCAAGCATATGAATTCTGTGGTGCGGGGCTCTTATCCCGGCTTTTTAACCATTGCCGAGGAATCCACCGCATGGCCGAATGTAACCGGGGAAATCGGTACGGACAGCCTTGGCTTTACGTTTAAGTGGAATATGGGCTGGATGCACGATTTCTGTGAATATATGAAGCTGGATCCTATTTTCCGGAAAGGAAATCATTATGGGATGACCTTTGCCATGAGCTACAATGAGAGCGAGAATTATATTCTGCCTCTGTCCCACGATGAGGTGGTACATTTGAAGTGCTCCATGGTAAACAAGATGCCCGGCTATCCGGTGGATAAATATGCCAATCTTCGTGTGGGCTATACCTATATGTTTGGTCACTGTGGCAAAAAGCTTCTCTTTATGGGACAGGACTTCGGTCAGGAAAGAGAGTGGAGCGAGGAGAGAGAGCTGGATTGGTTCTTGCTTGGAGAGAAGAACAATCTGGGCATGCACCATTATGTGCGGGATTTGTTGAAGCTGTATCGTAAATATCCTGCCATGTATGAGTTTGACAATAGCTGGAAGGGCTTTGCGTGGATGAATGCGGATGATGCGGACAAGAGTGTGTACTCATTTGTACGCAGCAGTGCCACCGGTAGAAACAGTCTGCTTTTTGTTATGAATATGACTCCTATGATGTGGGAGAATTATCAGGTACCGGTACCCAAGAAGAAAAAATACAAGCTGATTTTAAACAGTGATAGTCTGGAATACGGCGGAAACGGCAATGTGCTTCCCGCAGAGCTTTTGGCAAAGGCGGATGAGGAGGATGCAATGAAATATTCCATCACCTTCGATTTGCCCCCATATTGTGCCGCAGTGTTCTTATTCTAAAATTAGACTTCAGAAAAATGAATAAAAAGTCGAAATAGTAGGTAAGCGTTAAGCGGACCTACTATTTTATTTCGTTTTATGGAGTTACATATGAAAATAACATTTGAGCAAAATTCCAATCAGATAAAGAGAGAGTACGGCTATGGTTATGAAAAGTCGCAGATGCAGAGTAAGGCTGTAAGAGGGAATGCCATATTTCAGATGGACGGCAAGGACCGTGTGGGATTACCCGGGCAGGAGAAGGGCTTTGGCGTAGAGGATATCCGGAGTACGGCTGCGGGGATGAATCTGGAGAGCCGTCGCGATGGTCTTATTGTGGCATCTAACACTATGTCCGATGAGGATTATGCAAGGATGCTTAAGGAGGGCTATGAGCCTTCCGAGATGACGCCGGAAGAGACGGTGACTATTTTAGATAAAATTAAGGCGGAGCTGTTAAAGTCCGGCAAACACGTTGCCGGTTATACGGACGATATGGATATGGCTACACTTACCGCAGCGGTGGGAAGTCAGGGGCTTGCCATAAGCCTGCAAAGTGCATTTGAGAGCGCGGATATTCCACTGACGCAGGAGAATGTGGAAAATGCGATGCAGGCACTTAGAATGGCCCGGTCCTTACATGCACCCACGGAGGGTGAGTTGTATCATATGCTTTCTGGTGGAATGGATGCTACTATCCGGGAGTTTTATATGGCACAGGCAAGTGCTGCCAAGATGCCCACAAGCATGCCCGGACAATATTTTGGAGAAGCGGTGAAGGGCTATGTGACAAAAAATGTGGAAGCCGGTACCGTAGCTACGGAGAATATGACTGCGCAGATTGAGAATCTGCTTGGCAGGCTGGGGATAGAAGTAGAAAAAGAGAGTATGGAACAGGCAAAGTGGCTCCTTGAGAAGGGACTTCCCATCTCTAAGGAAACCATGGGATTTTTAGAGGATATGTCAGGACTTTCGTTTCCTTTGGCAGATGAGGTTATATTGAGCAGTGCGGTGGCTGCCCTTTCGGATGGTAAGCCGGCTGCGGAAGCAAATCTGGCCGAGCAGCGCTCCCACGTACAACAGGCGGTGGAGATATACAAGCTTTACCACGGAGAGGATGGCAGCAGACGGATTCATGACAGAAGAGTTTTGGAAGAGATTCGACTGCACATGACAGTGGAAACCAATATGAAGCTGCTGGAGAGTGGATTTTCCATTGATACCGCATCCATGGAGGAGACCATAGAGGCTCTGAAAATGGCAGAGGAAAGCCTTGCAAAGCAGTATTTCCCCGGTAGTGATAATGCGGTGGAAAGCTATCGCGCGTTAGAAAAGACAAATCAGATTATAAAGGATATTCCCAGACTTCCTTTTAAAACGGTTGTGGATTTTGCAGACCGTCTGGCGAAGGTGACTCCGGAGCAGTTCCATGAGGGCGGTGTGGCCAACGAGGCGGCCTATAAGCAGGCAGGCGCAGCTTACGAAACCATCGGTACTGCACCTCGCAGAGATTTGGGAGACAGTATTCAGAAGGCCTTTGGCAATGTGGATGTGCTGCTACAGGAGCTGGGCTATGAATTAAATGAAGAGAATCGCAAGGCCATGCGTGGGCTGGCTTACAATAGCATGGAGCTTTCCGTGGAGAACATGGAGAAGGTGAAGGAGGCAAACCGTCAGGTTCTGGAGGTGGTCTCCAAGATGACTCCGGCCAAAACGCTGGAAATGATTCGGGATGGCTACAATCCGCTGGCTCACACCTTCGAGGAGTTAAATGCTTATCTGGAGAGCAAGCAGGCAGATATAGCCGTGCAGGAAGAGAAATACAGCCGCTTTTTACAGCGCCTTGACCATGCAGGTACCATTACCGAAGAGGAAAGAGAAGCCTTCATCGGTTGTTACAGACTGATGCGCCAGATTGAGAAGGCAGACGGCGGGGCTACCGGCGCTATTATCCGTACCGGAGCAGAGCTGAACTTTGCAAATCTTTTGTCCGCGGTAAGAAGTGGAAAATATAAGGGGATGGATGCTAAGGTGTCCGATATGGTGGGTGCAACCTGTGAGCGCATTTTAAGTGAACCCTCCATTTCCCAGCAGATAGAGAAGGCTTTTGCAAAGCAGATGCGTCAGGATTTCGCTCAGGCTACGGCAGATGCGTCAGAAAATACACAGCTTTTAGAGCGGAGCGGCGCCCGGGTTACCACGGAGAACTTACTGGCAGCAGGCCAGCTGTTAAAGGAGCCGGGTAAGGTTGTCGCCGAGGCGGATAAGCGACTGGAAAAGAAAGAAAAGCGAAGCGATAAGCTACAGAATCTTGATAAGCCGGAGCTGTTTAAGAAAGAGTACATCGGAGAGCTGGAGGAGCTGATAGAGGATGTACAGGAGGAAATCCTTGAACAGACGGAAACTGTGGACGTAAAGGCCATGCAGCTGATTTCCAAGCAGATGCACATTATGGGTGGCCTGGCGCAGCAGGATGAATTTTTCTTTGGTATGGAGATTTCCGGCGAGCAGGTAAATATTCACCTTCGTATGGAGCAGTCTGCGGTGGAAGCCGGGCTGATTCAGATACGATTTACCGGTGAGAAGCTTGGCATTATCAGTGGCTCTTTACAGGTGACAAAAACCGGTGTGGAAGGATTTTTTGTGGGAAATCGCATAGAAGTGGTAAGGAATTTACGGGGAAGTGCCGATATTATCAATAGTCAGGTCTCAGGGGAATGGAATCTTCAGAGATTAGAGTTTGTATATAGTGAAACAGAGTATGCAGCAGGTAAAATGCCACGGAAGGCGACGGAGGTACAGTATTCTGCACAGGAGCTGTACGGACTTGCAAAAGATTTCCTGCAGGCAGTAAAAATAGCAGGAGAAAATGGAGGAATTTTGAATGAGAATTAATTACAACGTATCCGCAATGCTTTCCAACAATGCACTGGCAAATAACGACAGCTTGCTTGCCGCATCCTTAGAGCGTTTATCATCAGGTCTTAAAATTAATCATGCCAAGGATAATCCATCCGGTCTGGCAATGTCAAAGAGAATGAATGCCCAGCTGGAGGGACTTTCCATGGCAAGTCAGAATTCCAGTGACGGTGTGTCCATTATCGAAACTGCGGACGGAGCGCTCAGTGAAGTTACCGACATGATTCAGCGTATCAATGAGCTGGCCGTAAAGGCCTGCAACGGCACCATGACCGACGACGACTGCGCAATAATACAGGAAGAGATTGCACAGCTTAAGGAAGAGATTGAGAGAGTGGCAGATACTACCGAGTTTAACGGACAGAAGCTTTTAGACGGTACCTTCGATGTAAGAGGCTATAGCAGCAATGTGGATGTGAAGGTAAATACCTTTGGCGACAGAACTCCGAAGAGGGACTATACCATTGAAGAAATTACGATTGCAGAGGTTGACGGAGAGCGTACCATTACAAACCTTACCTTTGGTGAGGGCTTCCCGGAAGATGCGGAGTATGAATTTAAGGACGATTTCATCACCATCACCGGTAGTGACCAGTTTTCATTGAAGCTGGATGTGAAGAGCTTAGAGGCCGGAACGACTACCGATGTACAGCTGGAGCTCACCGATGTAGGTCCTATGAGACTGCAGATTGGTGCAAACGAGGGACAGGTTCTGGCAATTGATATTCCTACCATCTCTCTTCGTAACATGGGAATTGAAAATATTGACGTATCCACTCCGGAGGGAGCAAAGGATGCACTGGGCAGAATGTCCGGCGCACTTGCCTATGTTTCCAAGGTAAGAAGTAAGCTGGGTGCATACCAGAACCGTATGGAATCCACCATCAACAGTCAGGATGTCACCACTGAAAATATGACCGCTGCATATTCACGCATCATGGACGTGGATATGGCAGAGGAAATGACCAATTACACCACCTATCAGGTGCTGACCCAGGCAGGTACTTCCATGCTGGCACAGGCCAATGAAAGACCTTCACAGGTATTACAGCTTCTGCAGTAACAGGAGGTAAGGGGTTATGACCAAAGAACAAAAGAGCCAGTTTACCCTTCGTATTACGAATGCTAATTCCACAGAGCTGGTGGTTATTTGTTATGATATGACACTGGAGAATCTGGAGGAAGGTATGAAGGCGGAGAGTGATGAACAGCTATCAGGTGCTATCCGTAGAGCGAGAGGCTGTATCAATGAGCTGTTGACCTCTTTGCATACAGAGCATGAGGTTGCACGTAATATGCAGAGCCTGTACCTGTTTTGTATCCGCCGACTTGCAGCAGCAGCGCGGAAAAAGGATAAGGCACCCCTTGGGGAGGTACAGCTGGTACTCAGACCCCTTAGAGATGCCTACGAAAAAATTGCACAGCAAAATCCCGACGGTCCGGTAATGAAAAATGCCCAGACCTTGTACTGCGGTCTTACCTATGGGAAGACCGCGTCCCTGTCAGAGAGTCTGGCTGAGACGGAGGGCGGCAGAGGAATGTTCGTGTAAATGCTTATATCTGGACAGCAGTGAATTTATTTGATAAATGTATGCGTCAATAATGTCCGGATCTGTAGCGTAATCAAAGCCCGCATAGGCGATATCCAAGGCCTTGCGGGTTTTTTCTATGTCATCCATAAGAGAAGGGGTGACCAGGTCTGTTTCAATTTCCTCCGGTGTAGAATGTCCTTTTTTATATAGTGTCAGCATAATATTTTACCTCACATATTTATGATATTAAGTCGTTATCACGTCTGTTATATAAGTATAAACAGAAAAATAACATTTTATTCCAATTTCCTCTTGCAAAATTACAAGGGTAGTCGTATAATACAAATAGCCCAAGGGGCAATCGCCCATTTTTCTAATTTACAAATCTAAGTAAATCACAATTATTTTCAAACAACGAAATCTGAATAAGGAAGAAGGGACAGGATGGAGCAGAGAGTGCTTATTTTGTGCGACCCGGAGGAGGATTATGCACAGCGCATGTCGGATTATATGCGTCGTGACAAATTTTTTCCCTGGAGGGTCAAGGTGTACACTCATGTAAGCCAGCTGCATGAGTGCGTGAAGCTGCAATCCCGGGATATGCTTGTTATATCGGAGAGTGCATATCAGGAGGATGTACTAAGGCTGGGGGCTGGCAAAACCGTTATTTTAAATGAGACGGGAATTGTCAAGGGTCAAAAACTGAATAATGTGAACAAATACCAGGAGGCAGAGAAGGTGATACAGCAGATAAAGGAGCTGGGAGGCGTTTCTGACCGGATGCTGGAGGAGGGAATGGGCGCAAGATTTATCGGATTGTATTCTCCCATTCGCAGGTGTTTGCAGACCTCCTTTGGACTGTGTCTGGGAAAGCTCCTGGCACAAAGAGGGAAGACATTGTATTTAAGCTTCGAGACATACAGTGGGGTGGAGGGATTTAACAGCTGCGATGGAGTAGATTTATCCTCGCTATTGTACCTTTTGTCGGATGAGGAAAAGTTTGCAGCCGGTGCCAGGCGGCAGATTCGCCGGGAGGAGAATTTTGAGTATGTGTCCACTATGGTGAATCCCCAGAATCTTCTGCTAATCAGTGCTGCGGAGTGGAAAAAGCTGCTTTATCTGCTGCAAAAGGGTTTTGGGTATGAATATATTATTCTGGATTTGAGCGAAAATGTGCAGGGCTTGTTTGATATTCTGCGCATGTGTGCCCGGGTGTATTCCATGGCAAAGGATGACCCGATTGCAAAGCGTAAAATGGACCAGTATGAGCAGCTTTTGTCATTGATGGAATATGGGGATGTGCGGGAGAAAACCTGTATATGCAGGCTTCCTCTTTTCCGAAATATTCCCACCTCTGTTGCGGCAGCCACAAAAGGGGATTTGGCGGATTATGTACGGAAGCTGGTAGAGATGGAGGAGTGGTATTAATGGAGAAGTATATCGAACATAAGAGAAATCTGCGGCAGCAGATTGTGGAGCAGCTCAGTTTTTTGCAGGAACAATCGGATCAGATGGTGAGAGAGCTGATAGATGAGATGATATGCAGGGATGAGGGTCTTCTTCTGCAGCCTTTAAAGGTGCGCAGGCAGCTGCGGGATGAGCTGTTTCATTCCATCCGTGGATTGGATATTTTGCAGGCCCTTCTGGATGACAACTCTATCACGGAAATCATGATAAACGGCCCGGATGCCATTTTTGTGGAGCGGGAAGGAAGACTCTTTAAGCTGGATATGGCTTTTGAGTCCAAGGAGAAATTAATTGATATCATACAGCAAATCGTAGCCGGGTGTAACAGAACGGTGAATGAAGCAAATCCTATTGTAGATGCACGTCTTAGCGGGGGCGCCCGTGTCAATATTGTCATGAATCCGGTGGCTATAGAAGGCCCCATCGTTACTATTCGTCGGTTTCCCGACAAGCAGATTACCATGGAGGAGCTAATCGAAAGGGAATCTATTTCCCTGCCTCTGGCAGAGTTTTTGAAATGCCTTGTGAGAGGAAAGTATAACATTTTCATTAGTGGGGGCACGGGTGCCGGGAAAACCACCTTTTTAAATGTGCTATCGGGATTTATTCCGGAGGAGGAGAGGATAGTGACGATAGAAGACAGTGCGGAATTGCAGCTGCAGGGGCTTCCCAATCTGGTGCGTTTAGAGACCAGAAACTCTACGGGAGATGGCTGCAAAGAAATTCGCATCCGGGATTTGATTCGGACTAGCCTGCGTATGCGGCCGGACCGGATTATCGTGGGAGAGGTCCGTGGTGAGGAGGCAGCGGATATGATTACCTGTATGAACTGTGGCATGGAGGGCTCCATGTGCACGGGACACGCCAATAGTGCCACAGATATGCTGGACCGTCTGGAAAATATGATTCTCATGGCCAGAGAGGTGCCGGTCAGTTCGATTCGGCGGCAGATGGCATCCGGGCTGGATATATTGATTCATCTGGGGCGTCTTAGGGACAAGTCCCGGAAGGTGCTGGAGGTACTGGAGGTGACCGGAAGCGAGGGTAATCGGATTTGTGTCAGTCCTCTTTACCGCTTTCGGGAATGTGGGGAAAAGGACGGGAAAATCCGGGGCGAGTATGTGAAGGAGGGGGAGCTGCAGCATGTGGAAAAATTGCAACGAGCTGGTATCTCTTTGCCGCAGTGATTTAAGGGCGGTGGATGTATGCGTGGGAATAGGGGTTATGGTGCTGTTTTCCTGGTTCTTTTACCGGAGCTTCTGGGTGATGCCCATCATGGCTTTGCCCGGTGGGGGGTATCTGTATCTTGCCATGCTGGGCAGACGGCGTAAGCGACACAGGGAGGAGCGGGAGCAGTTTAAGGAATGTATATTGTCCGTAAATGCTTCCATCAGGGCCGGTTATGCGGTAGCAAATGCTTTTGTAGAAAGCAGGCAGGATATGCGGATGCTCTATGGGGACAACAGTTATGTAGTGAAGGAGCTACAGCTTTTGGAGCTGGGGCTGAAAAACAGGGAACCCCTAGAGGGACTTTTGGGGGAGTGGGGAGAGCGCAGTGAAATAAGTGAAGTCGGGGAGTTTGCCGATGTGCTTGTCATCGGTAAACGAAGCGGCGGGAGCATTCCTGAGATTATTGATGCTACCAGTGAGATGATTTCCAGAAAAGTGCTTTTGGAGGAGGAGCTGGAGACTCTGCTGGCTAATAAAAGGCTGGAGCAGCAGGTAATGAATATTATGCCCTTTGTCATCGTGCTTTATCTGGAGTGGAGTAATCCGGGGTATTTCGACATGTTGTATGAGGGGTATGCAGGTCGTCTTATTATGACGGGCTGCTTGGCCGCGTATGTATTTGCGTACTATGTTTCGCAGAGAATTTTACAGAAAATCTATGACTAGGAGGATGTATGAGAAACCAGAAGGTGTGTAAAAATCTGATGCAGCTTCACCCCGGAGAGGATGTACAGCTTCTTCTTAGGAAGTACATGGCTGGAAAGTGGCGCACAAGTGCGTTGGTAGTGCTGGTGGGCGGGGTATTTGGGCTGCTTAGCGGGGAGAATGGGCCTCTTCTCACAGGGCTGGGTGCGGTGACCGGTGTTTTAGTATTTTTTCTGATGGATAGGGATTTAGAGAAGAAAAATGAGGAACGGAAGATGGAAATGCGGAAGGAATATCCGGGCATTGTCAATCGCATGGCCTTGTATATGGAGGCAGGAATGACCATTCGCGGAGCGTTTGTCAGAATTGCGGGGGAATATACCAAAGGAAAGAAGGCGGGAAATCCCATTGCTCTGGAGCTTGCTATTGCAGGGAACTCGCTGCGGTCGGGAGTATCAGAGGCCGTTGTATACGAGAGCTTTGGCAGACGGACGGGGATGCAGGAATATACTCGGTTTTGTACCATTTTAAGCCAGAGTTTAAAAAAGGGAAGTGTAGAAATAAGCCTGCGTCTGCGTCAGGAGGGGGAGCGGGCTTTAGAGGAGGGGCTGCGCTTTCAGAAGAAAAGGGGGGAGGAAGCAGAGACAAAGCTTCTTCTGCCAATGATTATTACCATGGCAATGGTAATGCTTTTAATTATGATTCCGGCATTTTCCGGAATGGATATTTAAGAAAGGTGGAAAAGAAATGAAGAGAAAAATATGGTTAGCAAAGGCTTATGCAAGAGAAAGGTTGACCGGTGTGAAGCGTTTTATGTTGGAATCCAATGCGGGTATGGGGACGGTAGAAATTATCCTTATTATCGTGGTTCTGATTGGTCTGGTTATCATTTTTAAGGGGCAGATTACAGAGCTGGTAAATGATATTTTCGACAAAATTACCTCCCAGGCTGACAAGGTGTGATGAAAAGTCGGGTAGGTGGCTACATAACCCTCTATGTATCCCTATGCATGAGTGTGCTGATACCATTGTGCATGGTACTCATAGAGGGGGCCAGACGAAGTACCATTTGTATGGAAGGGGAAATTGTGGCAGATATTGCCATGGAAAGTGTGCTTGCAGAGTACCACAGAGAGCTGTTAAAGCAGTACAACCTGTTTTATGTGGATTCCTCCTATGGCTCGGATATGCCTGACTACGAGAATGTGGTGAACCGCCTTTCTTACTATCTGGATAAAAACACCGGGTATGGGGAGGAACTGGTGCTTGATATGGTTTACAGGGATTTTCTGGCCATGGAATTTCAAGAAGTAGATATGACTGCCGCGCGGCTGGCCACGGATGATATGGGGTATGGACTGGCCAGACAGGCAATTGAGGCAGTAAAGGATGATTTGGGTATTGCTTATCTGGAGAAGGTGCTGGGATGGATTCAGGGTGTACAGACTGGCGGCTATCTGGAAGGGGATTGGGAGAAGAAAAAGGATGAATTACAAAAGCAGATGCAGGAGTATGGGAATAAGGAAATATCTTTATCGGAGGAGGAATGGGTCGCATTTGATGTGGTCAGCCCCACGAAGATTGTGGATAACATGCAGGCAAAAGGAATTTTGTGGTGGGTAATTTCTGAGGAAAAGCAGATATCCGGTCAGACCATTGACAGGAGCCAGTATGTCAGCGGAAGAAATGAGCTGAATCAGGGAAATGGGGAGCGGCAGGAGAAATTAGGCACGATGGAAAGGCTGCTTTTTCAGGAATACCTGCTACGTTATACCGGAAGGTACGGGCAGGAGAAGGAGGATGGGCTTTTAGCATATCAGACAGAGTATCTCATAGAGGGGGCTGCCGCAGATGGAGAGAATCTGGCGGCAGTAGCCGGGAAAATTTGCGGAATCCGTCTGGTGGCAAACACAGCCTATCTTTTATCAGATGGGGAGAAAAGAACACTGATAGATGGGGTGGCAGCCCTGCTTTCTGCCGCCCTTCTCATGCCGGAGGCAGAGCCTGTAATAGATGGAGCCATCACTTTGGCATGGGCTTATCTGGAAAGTGTTTATGACACAAAGGTGCTTTTGTCCGGAGGGAAGGTGCCTTTAACAAAAGAGGCAGCCACTTGGCACTATGGACTCAGCAGTATCTGGCAGGAGCCTGCAAAAGAGGAGGTGGAAGGGCTTAGTGAAGGACAGACCTATGAGGACTATCTTCGGGTATTTTTGTTTTTGCAAAATCAGGATACGCTGATTGCCCGGTTTATGGATGTGGTGGAGATGGACATCCGCCTCACGGATGGGAATGAGAGCTTTCGGCTGGACGGGTGCATGGACTATGTGGGTTTCCGGGCCAAAATACACTCAGCTTATGGCTATGATTTCGAAATCAGCAGGGAAAGAGGATATTGAAAGGAGAAAATCGAGATGTTCTTCCTATATAGGAAAAAAATTAAATATATTTTTCTCTCGAAAAACAACATACAAAATGACAAGCCTTCTCCGACATGTTTAAAAGGTTTTAGTCAGAACCGATTCTCCGATAACATAAAATCCATAAAAAGCTATATAGGGAGAACATCTCGGTTTTCTTCTTTCCGGGGACTTAGGGGAAGTATGACAGTGGAGGCTTCTCTGGTGCTCCCCCTGTTTCTGTTTTTCTTTTTGCAGATTTGCGGATTTGTGGAGATGCTGCGGCTTCATGGGAATTTGCAGTATGGCTTGTGGCGCGCAGGGAAGACACTGACGCTTTTTTGCGCAGCGCAGGAGGTGGCAGAGACAATCCCCGATGTGGCGATATCCTATGGTTATGTGGGGAGTGTGCTTTCTGAACTTCTGGGGGCAGAGTATTTAGATAGCTCCCCTTTGACCTATGGTAGAGCAGGGATTAATTTTCTGGAATCGGATATTGTTACCGATGGGGGAGAGGTGGATTTGACCATTACTTATCAAGTGTCCCCCAAAGGGCAGCTGTTCCCATTTCCCTATGCTCGGATGTCCAACCGATTTTATGGAAAGGTATGGACGGGTTATGAGCTATCCGGTGGGGAGGCTGAGGTGGTGGTATATGTGACGGAATATGGGGAGGTATGGCACAGTACCAGAGAATGTACATATTTGCAGCTATCCATTCGGGAGGTTTCTGCCACAGGACTTAAGGGGTATGAAAATGTGTGGGGACAAAGCTATGTGCGATGCTCCTTCTGTGCAGAGGGAGCCATGCCCGGGCAGGTTTATATCACGGAGGATGGCGACTGCTTTCATTATAAGAAAAGCTGCCAGGGATTGACCCGGCATGTAAAAAGTATTTCATGGGAAGAAAAAGAAAATTATCGGCCTTGTGGCCGGTGTGGGGAGGAGAAATGATTTACATTTGCTTAATAATTTATTTTGGGCTTCTTAGTGTCTGGGATGTGAGACGAAAAGAAATACCCACAAAATTTTTGCTGGTGGGACTTTTGGCAGGACTTGTATATGGGATATACAGAGAGGATGGGTGGATTTTGCTCATGGGAGTTATCCCCGGTGTGTTACTGATTTTGATGAGCTTTCTTACCAAAGAGAAGGTAGGCTATGGGGATGGCGTAATGGTAATTATTCTGGGGCTTGTGCTTGGCTGGCCGGATAGTTTTTTGGTATATATGCTGGCTCAGTTTGGGGTGCTGCTTTTTGCCATCGGACTTTTGGCGGCAAAAAAGATATCCCGGGATGCGCAGATTCCCTTCGCCCCCTTTTTGGCAATAGGGTTGCTCATTATTCATATGGGAGGATTATTGGTATGAAGGGTTATATGACTGTGGAAGCAAGCTTGCTATTGCCTATGGTATTTGGTGTGTTGATGTTTGTACTTTCCCTGTTGTTTTATTCGTATGACAGATGTCTTCTGGAGCAGGATGTGACCTCTATTTTGGTGGGAAGTGGTTATGGAGAAGAGGATGTACAAGAAAAAGCTTCCGATATAGAGAGGGAAATAATGGACTGGTATCTGGAAAAGTATGTGTGGATGGATGTAACAATTCGGGAGCTGGTAGTTAAGGATAATAGTGTAAGGCTTGCGGTAGAGGGCAAATATAACGGACCTTTTTTTAAAGATATAGAGGTGCAGCGGCAGTTCATGGAGCTGTCCCCCACCTTCTGGCTCAGGCAGAAAAATAAATTGGAAAAGCAGCTTGCAGAGGAGTGAAAGAGGATGAAAACGGAGTATATTAGGATTTTGAATTGTAATTATGAAAGATTGTTGCTTAAGCAGGCCGTGGAGGAGCGGCGTTACCAATACTGTATTCTGGGAAAAGGAGGTATAAAGTACCTGCTCCCTACGAGTCTGCGGATTTTGGACGAGGAGTATTATCTGTATTATGATATTTCCTCCAAACAGAACGTAAGTCAGATATTTGAAGGAAAAAAGATAGGACGAGAATGGATGAAGCATTTTCTGGGGGAGGTGCTGGCGCTGAAGGCGGAGCTGGGGCGGTATTTGCTGGAGGATGCATGCATCGTATGGAGTCCCGGGCATATTTATCAGGATTTGGAGCGGGATGATTTTTTCTTTATGTATGTGCCTTATGACCAGTCCCTTCATAGCCTTGAAGAGCTGTCGGAGTTCTTCCTGGCAAGTCTGGATTATAGTGATGACCAGCTGGTGGAATTTACATATCTGGCCTGCGACCATCTGCAGAAGCAGGGGCTGGAATATCTTGGAGAGGGAATGTATAAGGACTTTTTAAGGATTACAGAGCGTGAGAGAGAAAAGCAGCCTGTACATGTGGAGGAGGAAATTGTACCGGTGGCAAAGAGCATGCTGTGGGAACGCTCCGGAGCAAAGGAAAAAGAGAAGATACCTGCTAGCGAGGGGCATCGGAGATTTTTCTTCTTTTGGGACAACAGAAAAAAGAAAAGAGAAGAGCAGGCGCTTTTTAGGAAGGATTTGCTGGGGCAGATGAATGGTTATGCGGTGTGCGAGGAGGTGGAGTATGGTAAAAAGGATGCTTCGCCGGAGCCTGAGCTGGAGGAGTTTGGAAAAACCATCTTTATAGAGGAAAAGGCTTTGGATAGGGACAGA
>CAZOSU010000008.1:0-9600 GCA_964582515.1 uncultured Acetatifactor sp.
CTCTTATTTATACACTGGGTAAGCTCCAGCTCCAGAGAAGTAATCTCATTTATAATACTCTGGGTATCATTTTTATAGATGGTTTCTGCGTATTCCTTTGCATTCTCTGCAATCTCCCGGGAAATTCCCGCTTCAATCACCGCCAGATTGTACTCATCCTCTGCCTCGGCGTAATCGCTCTTTGCCTCTATTAATGCAGTCTGTAAAAGCTTTCTCACACTTTCCACGGACTCCGGAGAAAGTGTCAAAAGCTCCTGTCCTTCCTCCACCTGCTGGCCGGCAGCTACATGTATCTGCTGGATTTCCAGATAACGCTGTACCAGCTCTTCATCATCCTCTTCATCCTCGTCGTCGTCCTCGGATACCTGTACATCCACATCATAGGTGATTTCATGAAGACCATATTCCAAAGAGCCACTTTCTGATACATTTACCACCAGATTTCCCTGAATAATCTCTGTTTCCTCATACACCCAGGTATCCCGCTCCATATAGGGCTTTATTACAGTGGTATAGCACGCTGCGACAATCAAAACCACCACCAGAAGAAGCAGCAATATTATATTTCTCTTTTTCTTGGACAGCTTTGCCATTTACTGTTCTCCTTTCATGCCAAAGTACACCGTCACTGTTTCATTCCCGGATAGTGTCTTATAGTCACCGGTCATCACAACCTGCACACTGTATGTCACACTACTCTGCCCGGTGGAGGTAGATACCGGATTCACGGATTCCACCATACCTTCAAACATTCCATTCTCCGTACTTACCACCATTACCGTATCTCCTACCTTTATGGATGCAATGCTTTCCTGCTCCACAGACACTGTCACGGTCATCTTCTCCGGGTCTGTCATGGTGTAAATCCTGCTTCCATCGGAAATCGTCTGTCCCTTCCGCACATTGAAACGCAACAGTTCTCCCTCCTCGGAAGCATAATAATATCCGGATGCAACCCGCTCATGGAAGTATTCCAGATTCTGCTTTGCCTCCTCATAGGCATCCTCCAGCTTTTCGAAATCGGACTCTGCCTTTTCAAGATTTGTCTCATAATTCTTCTCAGCCGCAGCAGCCGTTGCCAAGGTCTGCTCTCTGGTCAGTTTGGCCTGCAGCAGTCTGCTCTCATAGCTTTCCTGCTGCTCTGCATAATTCTTTTTTAAGGAAGGAAGGGTAAGCCGCAGGGACTGAAGCTCCAGAGCTCCATTTTCCTCCATATCCTCATAGGCAGCCGTTGCCTCTTCCAGCACCTGTAAATTACTTTCCAGCACATCATATAATTGTGACAGCACCGTCACATACTGGGACTGTGTATCCCCTCCGCTGACACTGCGAATCATACCCATTCCGCCACCGCTGCCACCGGACACAACCTGACTCCAGGATACGCCCCACTCTTCCATACGTGCCTTTAAAATGGCAAGGTTCTCATCATATGCAGCCTGAGCCTCCTGCATCTGGGTGTAATAATAGTCAGATGCCAGCTTTTCCTCATAGTCCGCAATCTGCGCCTCTGTGTCCTCCAGCTTTTCCTTTGCCTGCTCCATACTCTGTGACAGACCGGAAATGGTTTCTTCATAAACAGCCTCTGCCTGTTCTCCTGCCAAAAGTGCACTATCTCTTTCATATTCCAGATTTATTTTTTCCTGGGCAAATTCAATAACTCCGGCTCTATAGGCCAGGGAGGCATCCTTCTGAGCCTGCTCCAGCTCTTTTAGAAGGGCATCCACGGACTCCTGTGTAAATTTCAGAAGCTTTGTCTCCGTGGTCACGGATTCACCGGAGGATACATAGACCTCCTCTACCTCTAAAGCCGTGGTCTGACCCGAAATAGGGAATTCCTCCTCCACAGTACCGATACTGGTGATTCCATAAGCGGAGCTAATTCCCCCCTGAGCCTCTGTCTGGACGAAGAAATCCTCCCGCTGTACATTCTCGGACTCCGCTTTATTTTTCCACAAAATGAAACACGCTACTGCGACGGCGATGGCTATTGCCACAACCACAAGCACTATTACCACAATTTTTTTTCTCTTTTTCATTGGCAGTCCTTTCTGAGCTTTCTATTGTTTTCCCAATTTTCCCATAGAAATGTGTTCATTCCGTGGGGAAATTGTGTTTATTGTGTGAAAAAAATGTGTCCTGCTAAGAAACCGGTGCTGGGGGATAAGGTATCCTGCTTTACAATGCGGACTCCACGATTTAAGTACTTCTAAGGTTTTTGCATCTACTACGATGACACACGACGCGTCGGAGGCAATGGGCGTCCGTGCGCAGTGCCTCCTAATCCGGGCGTCCGTGCCCGGATTCCGCTGGTTATGGAGCAAAAAACCAAGAAGTACTAAAATCTCTTCATACGCATTGTAAAACAGGATACCTTATCCCCCAGCACCGGTTCCATTCTCCGGCTATAAAAAAACACACCGCCGAAGCGATGTGTCTTTCCATAAGTCCCTATTTCTCTTTCTTCTTAAATACAAATAACTTACTCAGTACATAGTTGGAAATCATAACCAGTACGGAGGAGATGAAGATTTTTGCAATCCAGTAGTCCATGTGAATCAGGTTTACGGTGACAAACATGATGACGATATCCAGAAGCCATGTGGAAACCCTTCCGCCGGCAAAAGCCATGAACTCCTTAAAAATCTCCGGATTGGTACTCTTAAATACCCACTTACGATTAGCAAAATAGCCAAAAACTACACCGGCAACCCAGCCAATGGTATTGATGGTGGCATTCTGCCAGCCGATATCCGGGCTTAAAAACAGCTCTGCCACAAAGCAGGCGCCCCAGGAAACGATAGTGTTGAGCACGCCTACAATTAAATATACGATGATTTCCTCATATTTGATGAATAATGCTTTGATTTTCTCTGTCATATGAATGCCTTTCTTTTATAAATTTGCGTAACTATTCAGAGTCCGTTGGCAAAACCGCCTCCGGGAGGCTTTCCTTTTGCTCATGAATGGCTCTGAGTTATCCATTCACGATATTTCTGCTCTCACCCCTCTGGAAAGCGGCAATATTGCGACCTACCTCTTCCACGCATCTGGTGCGGGCCTCCACGCTGGCCCAGGCAAGGTGGGGAGTGATGATTAATTTATTACTGTCCTTTAGTGTACTCAACGGATTGGATAATTGCAAGGGTTCTCTTTCCACCACATCCAGTCCTGCCGCTGCAATTTCTCCGGAGATAAGTGCCTCATATAAGTCGGTATTGTTTACCACCGGGCCACGGGCTACATTCACCAGCACTGCGGTGTTTTTCATTTTACGCAGAGCATTCTTGTCGATAAAGTTGCGGCTTAAGTCACTAAGGGGACAATGGAGAGACAAAAAGTCACTTTCCCCAAGCAAGGTATCCTTATCCACCTGTGGGTACGTTGTGACGGTACTCTTTCCGGTTACGGAATGAAAGATTACCTTACATCCAAAGGCAGTGGCAATCTGGGCTACCTTCTTTCCAATATTCCCCATGCCTACGATACCCCAGGTTTTGCCGGAGAGCTCATTAAAAGGAAGGTCAAAATTGGAAAATCTGTCCTGAGCACTGTATTCGCCGGACTTGACATAATTGTCATAATGTGCCAGCTTCTCCGAAAGTGCCAGTGCCAGCGCAAAGGTATGCTGCGCTACCATATCGGTGCAATAATCCCTCACATTTGCTACCTTGATGCCGCGACTGCTGCAATATGCCAAATCCACATTGTCAAAGCCGGTAGCCAGCTCACAAATCAGCTTTACATTGGGCGCATCCTTCAAGGTCTCCTCATTTAACGGCGATTTATTGGCTACGATTACCTCCGCATCCTTCACGCGCTCTATCACTTCCTCTTTGGTGGAAGTATTCCGATAATATGTGCAATCTCCAAGTGCAGAATAATCCACGGTGATATCCGTGCCCGCACTATGTCTTTCCAAAACTACGATATTCATAGCATTCCTCCTGAATGTTTAAAGGGTCTGTATTTACATACAGACCCATTATCGCATATCTTCTCTTGAAATTAAAGAGGATTTATTTTATGGCAGCCTCTTCCATTCCTCATAAATTTTATCCATATCACCATCCATGCCGCAGCTTTCCACTGCTTTACAGATTTTCTCTACTACCTCCGGCGCTTCCTCCAATTCCTCGGCGATAACTGACGGAGCTTTACCTTTTTGTAGCTTGCGAAGTATCATTTGCATTAACATTAATACTCGGCCTTTCTCCTCGCCATTTTCAAATCCATCCTCAAATCCTTCCTCATAGCGTACTTCCAAAGCATCTTCCATGTTAAACTGAGTAAATATCATATTCACAGCCTCCGATCCATGCTCCCGCACAAAGTCCACCATGATGCCTTCCTTCCCGCAGTCTTTAATCGTCTGCGTGATTGCCTCATCCCTGCTGAAACCAACCCACAAATATTCTTTGATTTTCTGTATAAACCAGGAATACTCATACAAGGGTCTGCACTGCATTAATAGCTCATGATTTACCGGCAGATTAATATTAATTACTTTCACCACTAATTCTAACATAGGGTCGTCTGTCTTTTCAAGGTATGCATCGGAAAGTTTCATGGTCGCTTCTGCCGGGAAGGGAGCATCCCCATTATAAAACACATAAAACTCCGGTGCTACCTCCGTACCATTCAGTGCAGAATACAGCTGCGCCGCATTCTTTGGGTCACTGAAATACGTGGTGAACGCACTGGATTTCACCTCTCTGTTCGATGTCTCTTTTGCCTTATTTTTCTCCATAGGCAAATACCTCCGTATAAAAATTTTATCTTTGAGAATTTTGCGGAACCGCATTAGAACGCTAGAACACTAGCCTTAAAGATAAAATTATTATAACAGAGGTATATCATATTGTCCAGTATTTAATTCTAAATAAAATGCTTTATGAAAAGGTCAAAAACTCCTTCAAAAGCGCCTCCAGCTCTGCGCTGCTTTCGTTGGAAAAATGTACGATTTCCGGTCTGCGCTCACCGATGGGCATCAGCTCCACATACTTTTTCTCCGCAGGCTTTGCCTCCTGAAATCCTCGGATTTCCTCGTCCACTCCCTGCATTCTGGGAGACATATGATTTTCCAGATAATCCACCAGATTAATTTTCAGATTATTCTTCTTTCCCTGCACATCCAGCACAGAAGACACCGTAAAATATAGGTAGATGCCAATCATGCAAAACAGATAAAATGGTATTACTTCCCCAAAAACGCTTCCCTTTGCCAGCTGCTTGCAGGTACCAATTCCCGAAAAAACCACGGACAGCAACATGAATTGACCTGATAAGTGATATACTGTATCAAGGGGCAATTTCCATAGTGCCAGACGATTCAGGAATTTGTCCACAAAAACAGGAATGTTCTGCATACCGTTGTTCATCTTACAACAGTTGGAAAACTTCAGTTTACACTGCTTCAGCATCTTATGATTGGTAGTCGACATATTCTCTGTTTCCTGAATCATTTCCTGATAGATAAAGGCTAGCACCAATCGCACTAAAATACTAATAAGCAGACAAGCAAACATCAAAACCACAATTAACTTTTCTTTTTCAAATACCTCAAACATGTACCTTCCTCCCCACTAAAAAGTGTGCGTTAAATATTTACAAGAAAAGTATAATTCCGCGTTGACGTTTTTTCAATATCCCTAGAACGCTATGCCGTCGACTTATTCTACAAACATATACAATCCTTCGACAAAATCCTTACTATTGAAGTAATATTCCGCTTATGTTATAGTTTCTATATGCAGATTTTTCTGTAAGACACTACATAATTTAAATGGAGAAAACACTATGAGATATCAGACAAAAGGAACCTGCGCTTCTGCCATCGACGTGGAAGTAAAGGATGGAATTATTGAGTCCGTAAGCTTTACCGGAGGCTGTAACGGCAACTTAAAAGGAATTGCTGCATTAGTAAAGGGAATGGAAGTGAAAGAAGCGATTACCCGCTTACAGGGGATTACCTGCGGCTTTAAGTCCACCTCCTGTCCAGACCAGCTCTCCAAAGCATTAGAAACATTTTTATAAGAAGGGCGTTGCCTTATGAAGAAGATTGTATTGACCGGTGGCGGTACTGCCGGTCATGTTACCCCTAATATCGCCCTGCTCCCTTCCTTAAAGGAAGCAGGCTTTTCCATTTCTTACGTGGGCTCCTACGATGGAATTGAAAAAAAACTGATTGAGGATTTTGATGTCCCTTACAAAGGAATCTCCACCGGTAAATTCCGTCGCTATTTTGATGTAAAAAATTTCACTGACCCCTTCCGGGTACTGAAAGGGTACAATGAAGCAAAAAAGTATCTAAAGGAAGTAAACCCGGATGTGGTATTTTCCAAGGGCGGCTTTGTCAGTGTGCCCGTGGTACGTGCGGCGGCAGCCTTAGGCATCCCCTGCATCCTCCACGAGTCCGACATGACCCCGGGTCTTGCCAATAAGCTGTGCTTCCCGGTGGCTACCAAGGTTTGCTGTAACTTCCCGGAGACCTTAAAGATGCTCCCGGAGAACAAGGGTGTCCTGACCGGCTCCCCCATCCGCACAGAGCTAAAGCAGGGAAATAAGCTGGCAGGTCTTGAGATGTGTGGTTTTACCGCAAACAAACCGGTTATCATGGTCATCGGAGGCTCCTTAGGCGCTGCCAATGTGAACCGCATCGTAAGGGACGCTCTCCCCAAATTGTTAGAAGAATTTCAAGTGGTGCATCTGTGCGGAAAGGACAAAATCGACAACCTGCTCCTGACCACCCCCGGCTACAAGCAGTTTGAGTATATCAAAAAGGAATTAAAGGACTTATTTGCCATGGCGGATATCGTCATCTCCCGGGCGGGCGCCAACGCTATCTGCGAGCTCTTAGCCCTCCATAAGCCCAACATCCTAATTCCTCTTCCTGCCAGAAGCAGCCGCGGCGACCAGATTTTAAACGCCAAATCCTTCGAAGCCCAGGGCTTTTCTCTGGTGCTGGATGAGGACGATTTGACCGGCGAAATCCTTGCAGAAAAAGTAAATGAACTCTACTTCACCAGACAGTCCTACTACGACACCATGAGTAAAAGCGGACAGCTGGATTCCATTGATACCATTATGGGACTCATTCAGGAAGTGTGTGAGTAAGATATGATTAGAGCCTTGGCTATTACCCACAGCCAAGGCTCTGCTTTATTTCTCTAATAACCAATCAATCGCATTTACCACATTTATTCCGAAATAGGCATTTTACATCGGCACAACCACCAGTTGAGCGGCTTTTCAACATATGGTTGAGAAAATGTACTCTCACTCAACCGATGTTCCATTCATTTTCAGATATACACATGCTATTCTTAACTCATCAAAGGAAGGGAGTATTTCATCATGGAAAACACATTAGGAAATAGAATTTCACAGTTACGAAAGGAAAAGGGTCTGACACAGGAGGAGCTGGCTCAGCATCTGGATGTAAGCCCACAGGCTGTCAGCAAATGGGAAAATGACTTAACCTGCCCGGATATCAGTTCACTGCCCAAGCTGGCACAAATCCTGGGCGTGTCCGTAGACACGCTGCTCTCCGGCAAAGCTGAGCCCATGGCACAGCTTGTACCGGTGGAGCAACGCAAGGATATCAAGGATATGATGCTCCGCATCATGGTGGACTCCGCAGAAGGGGACAAGGTACGGGTAAATCTTCCTCTGGCCCTAATACAGGTGGCACTGGACATGGGTATGGAGCTTCCCCAGCTCTCCGGCAACGTGGCACTGCAAAATATCGACCTGCGCCAGATTCTGGAGCTTGTCCGCCAGGGTGCCATCGGTAATCTGGTGGAGGTTGAATCTGCTGATGGAGATACCGTCCGCATTTTCGTGGAGTAAACTATGAGAATATACGTAAACGACAGCGATGGCACTAATATCAATATCCACATCCCCACCGGACTCTTCCTAAACCGGCTGACGGCGTTTATTTTGTTCAAGGTGCTGCACACCGTCCCCGGTGTGCCCGAGTTACCCCTTACCAAGGAGCAGGTCTATGCACTTATTAAGGCGCTGAAGCGATATAAATGGACCCACCCCGGCTGGAAGCTGGTGGAGGTACATAGTGCGGATGGGGATGTGGTGGAGATACGGTTGTAAAAAGCTCGGAGTTCGTTGTGAGTGAACTCCGAGCCTTTGTTATTTTAATTTAGTACCCTCCTTCTTTCCCATAAAGTCACTCTCCAAGCGAAATAAAACTCAGCCTGCGTTTTTTATCATTTGGGACTCCCGCAAAAGAAAGAAGCTCATGTCCCCTATACTCTAAAATCCCCTGCGTATCTTCAGATATCTTATCATACATTTCCTTTGATACTTCAAACTCCAGCTGCTTTTGCCCCTCCCCCACATCAAACACAAACCAATAACTGCTTCTAATCTCTGTCACACCATTCTCAAAGGTCTGCGTTGTCTTATACATAGTCTGAGCAACATTCTGCTCCATCCGCTTAGCGTGAAGCGTGGTCTGCACTGTTACTTTTCTTAGCCCCCTGCATTCCTTTATCTCCTTGTATAAAATCTTTATCAACACAATGCCTATAATTCCTACAAATAACAATGAAATAATATGTTCAAACCATGTTACCTCTACTCCCACCATATGTCTCCTTTATATTACCAAACCAACGACATACTACTCTTCATACCATCCCGATGTTGGAAATGTAGGGATTGAAATCTGCCTACTATCACTCACTCCAGAATATGTAAACTGTACATCAGTAAAAATATATGAATAGGTATCAATACCATTAAAATTCATGGATAATGCAGTATCTTCATCCATGCCAATAACATCTCCTACATATGTTATTCCTCTAGTCGGATTAGAAACCACAACCGTACTATTCCTATTAACATGCCCGGTAAGATACTCATATGTTGACAGGTCTACTACATAGCCTCGATTCATAAAAACAGTGTTTATATTACTTACAGTACATACCTCACTGCCATTCATCCATTTTGTTTTTACTATAGTGGGACGATAGAACGGTCCAGCATAATCTGTTTCTCCAGGTGTATAATATATGTATGTTGCTGTGGACAAAACATATATCACATCACTATACTCCAAATTTTTTTGTGTTGCAGTTCCATTAAGTGCTAGCGCACTTACTCCATCATCTTCCAGCACAAAGGGCACAACATACGTTTCTGTATGCACATTTCCATCTTCTGACGTAAATCTTACTGCGTCCACGGTTTCACCTACACTTCTTGTCTTGGCATTCCCGTCAATATTCGCCTCTATTAACTCTACCGTGGAAATCTGTTGCTCTGACAGTACCCCATCATGAACAAGTCCCTCAAGTAGAATAGACAGATTTGTCTCACTATCTTGTTTTGCCTCAACAGATATCATCATTCCCACACACATTGCCATTACCAAAATGAATGCTACTATTTTTTTCATAGTCGACCTCCTTCGTTAATTATTCTTTGTTGTAGTATTAGCTATATTTTTAGTATCACTTGCATCAATCACCACAACTTTAGCCTATGCTTATTCATCAAAAAATTCTAAAACCACACTGACTGTATATGTATTATCATATGACAAACTAATATCAGCTGCGTATTGTACTT
>CAZOSU010000008.1:9610-22167 GCA_964582515.1 uncultured Acetatifactor sp.
CTCCCTTCAGACCCGTCTGGTCTGTCAAAGAGTCATGATAGTTTACCTCATAGACCATAGCTTCATTTTAACGAATAATGTAATGCCCTGCCACTCCCCTGCAAAGCTTAACTTCTCCAGCTCAAAAGCTCCTTACCTCTCTCCGCGATGCATACACTAATATCCCACATATACGTATTGTCCACATTTAAGCGAGTCAAAAGCATATTCATGATAAAGTCTATCCCACCCTGTGCTTATGATAAGTGTGCTACCATTATAACTAAAGGCAACAACCGAATGATTTGTCCCAGTATTGGGGTAGTCTTTTAACTCCATTTGCAATAATTCGCCATTATCCAGATGCTGCTGAATATCTGTCAGATTCATCGTAGTCACCGTACCAATTGTACTCGGAATACACCCGCGACTACTACAAAATCCGGATATTCCCGGTTGTATATTAGCCCACTGTGTCCCCGTCGCAGAAATAGTGTTGCTGGTAGAAATGGAATTTGTATCCATACCATAATACAGCGCCATAAATATTGTACTATTACTTAACGAAGAAGACAATGGACTCTCCCCGGTATCCCGGAAATACAGCATGATATTTGTAGCTGCTGTAGGAGAACAATGCTCCGTAACCACTTGGCGTGTTCCATTTGGACGTGTCGCATACAGATTAGAAAAATCTGAGGTAGTAACTAAACTAAACGAACGAGATTCCTGAAAGCTATAGTTACTGTTTTTCTCTGCCACTTTTTCCAACAAACGTTCCCTGCGTCTTTGGACAATATGCGTCATAATCTCCTGAAAGTACTCTTTTGCATCATCCTCCGCTATCTTCGCCACACTATCTATCGGAGTATACTCTTCCTTTTCGGTTTTATAGCAGTAGCTCATATTTCCGAAAAAATACAGCTTCTCCGACTGCTCTTCAAGCTTGCGTGCCAATCCCTCCTTCGCCAAGCCTTCATAGGCAGGAATTCCCTGATAAGAGCGGCAATAAGTAAAAATCTCCCCATCCAGATAGTTCACCTGAATATATCCCGTCTCCTCCCCATTCGTACTTAGCTTAAACACATAGCCGAAGCAAACGTCGTCACAATCATAGAGCGCGACCTTAGATAAGATTTTAGTCTCCTCAGTCCATATACAACGCGGGTCTTTCGATGCAATAATATTCTTTATTTCCTTCATGGCATACGCTTCCGCAGACGCTAAATCTAACTCAGCCGAAAGAATTACTGCAACATCCCCCGTTTTCGCACATACCGACGAAACGAGCGCTGTCGTAAATAAAAACACAAAACACAACGCTATCGTAATCCAAGTTTTCTTTCTCATGGTAAACCTCCCTTCTTATATCCTTTCAAGCTACATAATCTCATACAATGAATTTACGCTCTTAGGCAATATACATGTTCCCCCATCTCCACCGGGACATTCCCAAAAACGCCATTCACCGGCATCCGCATCGATATGTTTACACGAAGTGCACTTAGCTGCATAATATGCATAATGGTATTTCCCACGATGATATTCCTTTCCACTCCACGCTAACGTATAACTATGATTTTCATTGTATGTACTCTGAATCTCCGAATACACAATAGGACAATTTGCATCCTTGCAATCACTGTATTTAATTACATTAACCTGATGTACATAATCTGAAACAGATGTGTATTCATAACTTATCCATGTTGAATAATTACACACATGAACAGACTCCTCCGCATAAACTGGCAGTTTCGCAAAAATCAATAGAATCACCCCTAATAAAACAAGCATCATTCTCTTTGTCTTCATATAATCACCTCACGTTCCCTCTTATAATAACAATCTCTCCACAAATCCGTTTATCTCTGCAACGGAAGCTCCCCCTCTCTCCTTGAAACCATCATCAATATGTCAATGTGCTAGAATACACCGTCACACTTTCCCCATCCGCAGTTCCTGTCAGCTTCACACGATAAGAACCTGAAGAAACAGGGTAGTTTTCCTGCAGGGTAACACTATTTGATGTACTACTTTTCTCCCAAGTTCTTACGTTCACCCAGTTGCTACCACGCTGCCTCTGCAAAATTGCAACCATGGAGGTAGCCGATACCCCATCCTTTCCCTGTACCTTCGCAGATACGGAAACTGTATCCTCACCACTTAGAGATAAGAATGCCTTACAATCCATCAGACTTACATATCTCGGCAAGGCTCCCGAAGCACCTTGCGCATGCACCGGCTTGCATAATCCGAACGCAAGCACCATACAAACAGTTACCAGCATCATACCTTTCCATAAATGTCTCATAAAAAACCTCCTTCTTTTGTCTCATACCCACCATAACGAACGATTCTTTCCTTTTGTGACATAATTTTAAAAATTTATTTAACCCAGTCCTCGCATATTTTTACAATCTCTTCTATCGACAAGTTTTCAGCTGACAATGTATATATGGAGTTTTTATATTCATGATATACATACTTAAATCCGGACTCATACATTTTTACTTCAATCTCGCCTACTGCTGTATGCACTTTCTCCACGTATTGATATTCGGTATCTATCGTATATATAGCTTCTTCCCCTGCTCGAAATTGATCCATCGACAGTGTAGCTCCATCTACATTCTTATAAAGATACATTGCCACACTATTATCACTTAACAGCTCACATAGCTCATATCCCTCCGGTATATACCCTGGCTCGTTTATCACAAATTCCTCATCCCCATATGCCTCAAACTGCTTCACCACATGGTCGCCGAAGTCTGTCACAATCGTTTTAAAGAATACCAGTCTGTCCGCCTCTACCCCCAAGGTTACGAAGCTAAATACACCTATCAGCCCCACAAATATCGCTATGACACTCTTCAGACTTCCCCTTATCTGCATCAATAAGCCATATTTTTCCCTGCGCATCAGCTTGCGCATTTTCCTTTCACAGCCTTTGGATATGGGACACGCCTTGCCCGCAGCTGTCTCCAGGCTACGCACCATCGCTTTGTCCACCACCGGCATATATTTATAAAGCCATTCATCGGTCACCTGTATCCTACTACTTTCACTCATACCTCTTCCTCCATTTTATCAAGCGCCTCCTGCACCAGCACCTTTCCGCGGGAAATCCGCTTCCGCACTGCCTCCTCGGTAATTCCCAGAAGCTCCGCGATTTCCTCATTTTCCAGATTGCTGGAATATTTTAAGAGAAATACGTCCCGATACTTTACTGGCAGATTCTTCAAAATATCCAGCACCGCATTCTCTACATCCGTTTCCATGTAAGTACATGGCTGCGCCACGTATCTTAACTCATCCACATAAATCTCTTCTTCCATTTGCCTTTTCCGTTTACGATAAATATCAATTGCTGCACTCTTTGCCACGGTGATGATGTACCGCTTGATCCGCAGCTCCTCCACCTCTCCCAGCTTCTCCATGCTCCTTGCCAGCTTCCAGAAGGTCTCCTGCAAGGCATCCTCCGCCAGATGAGAGTCACCCAGCACATCAAACACCACCTTATACACCAGGCACCGGTACCTTTCATAAAGCAGGACAAATTTTCTTTTTTCCCTTGGCTCATCGATTACCATTAAAAACAGCATGCTGATTCCTCTCTTTTGTGTTTATCCTATAAATTATAACGTAGGGGGAGAGACTTTTGTGACAGAAAAGAATAATTTTTCTCGCAAAACATAAAAAGAACCGGAGCTGTTTCAACCTAGCTCCGGAACCCGTGTCTTAGATAGCATTATTAATTAATTCATTTTGAAACTCTTCAACCTTACCGATAATATCCAAATACAAGTCTTCATACTTGGATTTAAAATCAACAATTTCTCTAGTCAGTTCACCTGCATGCACTACTGACTGTTTATGTGTCCTCACATATGACAATTGAGTTAAATTCATAAGCGGCACTTTCGCCGGCTCCAGAGGAACGTCATAATGCATATCTATGTTCCCTTGATTTGTAACTCTGGAAATCGGAAGAATAACATAATCAGATACATCTGCTTGACCTATAATTAATACAGGCCTGTTCTTAAAAGACATTTTATTTGCCTTTCGGTCATAAAATTGAAACGTAGAAACATAAGTTTTTCCTATCACTTACATTACCTCCGCATCTTCAAATTCATCATAATACATATCCCAGACGGAATCGTAAGGACGTACTTTTTCTGAATCCTTCTTTATGTCCTCCATTTTAATCTTTTTACTCCCATTTTCACCTTTAGGGATACCTTTTCTTGCATTCTGCCATGAAATTTCCTTATGAGATAATTCGCTCAATTTCCATGATTCGAAAGCAGCATATTGTAAAATGATATTTTTAACAATATATGCACTTTCGAGTGCAATTTCTTGAATATCTTCACAAAACATACCATCTTCCGTATAGCATGCCCTTACTTCCCGACATACAGGGCCATACTTCCACCCTTCAAACTCCTCTGAAAAAAGCGGCTGTCCAGTGATAGCTAAAGATTCTCTTTGGGTAAGATATAATAATTTATGCAATTTCATCTCGTCAATTACATTTCCAGACATTCGTTTATATTCGGTGTATATATACTGAGCTACATCAATTATTCTTTCCATATCACTACCTCCTATCCTTTTTCGTGTTAAGCCGATATTATATCACTTTTTACTACTCTGTCAATATTATTATATCATGTTTTCTGCAGTTTGAATCTCTTTTTTCACAAATTCTATCCCTTCTGCCCATTCCTCACTTGCTTATGTCGTAGAGCCTAAGATATCAACCATACAAACGCTACTATCCTTAAACAGAATCGTGATCCGGTTATACGCACAGGTAACATCAATAGCCTTACCACCCAACGTTTTCAGATAATCCCTGATTTCTGCCTCCAGCTCCTCGTCATACGCCGAAAAGCACACCTCGCCATCCCCGGAAAGCGCGATACAATAATGAAATCCCATGCTTATCTTTTCGATATCCCGAAAATCCGAAGCCAGCTCTCCGTCTACATCCGACCACACTTCTATGCTTCCATCCTGCTTTACTCCGATACATCGATTGGCAGTAGGACACGCCGATATACTTACAAATTTTTCATCGGAGACCCTCTTCACCCTCACTCTCTCAAAGGAATCAGGATAGCTCACTAAATATACCTCTCCCTTCTCGGACAGGAGGTATTTTCCCGACATATCCGCAACATGAATTGGCTCTGCTACTCCCCGCTCCAGCCCATTGACATACACCTTTATCTCACCACTCCCAGAGGCAGCAATGATATAATCATTCAAAATATTAGCACTGATTTTCTCAATAGAAGTGTCGCTACAGTATTGCAGCATCTTTTCCGCATTGTAGTATGCGCCTGCTGACCCTGAGGGATACCCTTCGTATTCGGTGAGAGAATCCTCTGTAACAAAGATTTCTCCATCTTCCGTCAGTGCGCAGAATACTTCGCCCGCATATATTTCCTCCAATTCCTTTTCCGCATATATCTTGCTCCAGCCTGTGTCCTCATACAAATACGCTTCCCCGGCTACGAGTACACAGGGCTTTGTGCCAATCAGTGCAATTTGCGATGGAGGCTCAGGGAAATCGTAGGCTTCGATTTCAATTACCTTTACGCTATCCCCACTGTTATCTTCCATCCGCATAACAGCGAAAACGATTAGCAATATACCCACAAATGCGACGCCCGCTATGAATCCCTTTTTATTCCTCATTCCACAATACTCCTTTGTATCAAAATGGCGGATATTTTGCTCCGTAAATCCCCCGAAAAAACAGTGATTACAGAACAAATATATCCGCCCGTTGCATCATTTTTGCCACATTTTGGCATAGAAAGCTTCATCACAGAGCTTATTTTATCGAAATATTCACCACTCTAAAGTCCGATGTCTTGTCCCCTACCTGAAAATAAACATTTCCATCTACACCCTGAAAGGTATGTAAGATAGTCTTACCCTCCAATCCCTGGAAACGATGATACTCACCGGCATCCAGACTAAAGCAGTACAAGCCTTCTTCGCCGTATTTGGAAGTACTACGCTGATTGAAGATGATATACTCCCCTAAAAGTGCATAAGAAAAGCAACTCGCCTCCCCCAAGGATATGACACTATTCGTCCTTGTATCAAAATCATACACATAAATATTATTGCTCTCTCCACCATAGCCGTTGGTCCAGATACAGTACTTATCGTTGCATTCAATGTCCGTGGTATCCACACATCCTTGCGCATCATACTTGTACAAAAGTTCATCCTTACCGGTTGTCATATTCAAGCGGCGAAGCTGCGTATTGTACTTGTCCTCAAAGGGTATATCCCCCTTCAAACCCGTCTGGTCTGTCAGAAAGTCCTTATAGTTTACCTCATAGACAAAATCTTCCCCATAAACACAAAAGGCTCCTATATTCATCTCATCCTCTAACGCAGTACATTCATCCAGCTCGAATCCCTCCGGCGGTGTTTCCACTTGCCGGAAGGATAATTCTTCTAAATCACTATTTGAGAACACATTTTCACTTGCTCTGCAACCGCTCAGTAATAGCATAGATGACACTATACAGAATAGCTTAATTCTTCTCATAACCTTTGCCCCATCAAAAAGTTTATATCATATTGTATATACTCTCTAAACATTATGGAACAGATATTGTTCTTACATATGTACGTTCTCCCTCCACAGCCACGTATGCTATCCCATCTCTTGACATCATCATTTTGGATATATTATTGTCAATCCATTCATAATTATATACAAAAACGGTATTGGCATTCACATCCCAATAATACGCTGCATCATATGTAGTAAAATAGTATCCATCCCCAGTATAATAGCCATTCCTAATCATATTTGAGGCAGAGATAAAAGGAACTTTTGCCCTTTCCACATAGGCATCATGTCGTATTTGGCCCAACGCCCCCGCCTCTTCTATGTACTCAGAATCGTCAGTCTCAGATAACAGTACATTGGCATCCACTCCTCCATATGCAGCATAGTATACACGTGTTCTCAATGGAATCTCATTGACAATTTCCCCGGCACTAATACTGTATAACAATAAAGTATATTCACTTTCCTTATCCTCATAGTGTCTATTTAGAGTAAAGCATATCATCTCATCATTTATGGAAACGCATCCTAAGTCCTCCCCTACCGCCCTTTCATTATCCCATATAGCACGATAGATGGATTCTTCTTCCCCGGTCACCATATTTTGCAGAATAAGGGCATTTTCATATAGTCCAGCATTATCCAGAATATTGTTACGTATACTCACCATATATTCCCCACAGGATTGTACGAACGGAAACTGCGGAGCATTTTGATTGAATAATACGTCCAGCTCCCCCTTAGGAGAAAGCTTAATTACCTCCATTCCGTTCTCTGTGACATTGCACAGAATCATGTCATCACCAATACCCATAATACTATAAGTATTCATGTTTTCCTTCTGCAAAATCACCTGATCATTACCCAGATAATCCAAAAAATGAAACTCATTTTCTACTGCCGGCTCCATACCGGAATAATCTATACTTTTTTCCACTCTATAATAGATTCCGCTTGATGCTATGGCACAAACAAATGCCTCACTCGGTATCCCTGAAATTTCTACATCCGTATAATCCCACGCATCTTCATTCTGCACAATCTGGTCCTTCGTTCCCCCACACCCGGTTAAACAAAAAATCACAAGTAAACTTAAGAATATAATTTTACATTTTACCATATAATCGCCTGCCTAAAATGAGCGCTGTTCGCGCTGTATAAAACATTAATATCATACCATACATTGCCTGCAGCATCATTTGGATCCGTTATCCTTACCTGTGTCGTAGAATAACCACTCACATTCACAAAGTGTCCACTTGTATCATACGGAAATTTATCTTCTTTATACAATTGGATTGTATTGATGTCCAACACAGCCGGTCTGTCATTATAAATACTGGAACGAATTTTATCCATCCATTGTGTCTGAGTTCCAATTGATGAATATACATAATGCTGTTCGTCGATGCAATCATTCAAAACATCATCAATATCTGTCATGTTAGTTCCCGCACTAGTCGTACCTAATTCCTCTGCATAATAATCTTGGGATTCCGAAGTACCATTAATCCAGTGCACAACCTGTTTAACTGTTGCCGGACCACAATAATGGCCATTTTTCTGCGAAAAATGCGTAACCGCTATAGTCATACCGGAAGGATATGCAACACGATTTCGATACAATATATTTAATTTCTGTTGCTCAAGCGCCAACATCTCTGATGATATATTATCTACTGCCCCCTCCTCGTAAGTTAAATCTCCATCTAAAATTTCCTGCGCTGATGCAGAAATACCTTGTGCTCCTCCACAAATCAATGAAATACAAACTGCCAGTATCATAATACTTTTTCTCTTCATAACTTTATTTTCCTTCCTACAATTGTGTTAAAACTAGTTTCTAAAATTTCTGCAGCATCAATGATTTCCAATCATACCACTTCCACCCCAAAAGAGAATACCATTTCCCCGAAACGACATTTTTCTCCCTTTTTTGGTTCAAATATGTTTAAAAAGAAGTAGGAGCATCAAACGCGTCGATGCTCCTGTCCCAAAACCATATTCAATTTTTCATACGAATACAAGGTATCTGCAATACTGCTGTCAAAATAATTCCCAAAGACAATCGGACAACATACACCTCTTCTCCCATCAGCAACAGGCTCAGAATAATCGCACCATACACAAGCACCATCATCCGGACAACTCGTTTATTTTCTTGTCTTTCTGAATCCGTTAGGCCCCTTTCCGGCGAGGCTACCGGACTTAAGAACCATATGCTCACCGCAGAGCCTGTAGTCAACAGTGCAAAGCCTTCTGTGTAATACAGGCTCCTCGCTGCAAGAAAAGTCAATGCAAGCAATATACAAGAATAACACATGCATTTCCCAAAGCTCCTTGCATGATAGCCTCCACTGTATCTTCGCAGAAGCATAAAGGATATCACAAAAATAAGACCGGGCAAGAACTCATCCAACAGTGTCCCCATGACGATTCCTATCGTAATAGAAACTATCGTAATGAAGAATGTCCTGACCGAATACTCATATAGCTCCCGCTCATCCTCCGGTATTGCCCCCTGCTCCACCAGCCAGACCACAATCCCCTGTATCAAACGGTTCACTACTTACGGCCTCTGTATGCATTTAACTTCTCAGGTGCTTTAGGCTGAAAAAGAAATACACTGGAAGAGGTATTTGCTTCCACAAACAAGTTCTTAGTTAAAACAGAAGCAACCACCTTTGCAAGCTTTTTGTTTTTCTTATCCATATCGGTTTTCTCCTTTCGTAAAATTATCATTGATTACTACACCTACAAAATATACTTTTTTACCTCAAAATTCTACCCATTTTACGTAAAGAGACTTTTTCAGCGAATTATGGTCTTTTTAGTCGTATTTCTTCTTATAAATCACTTCATCACCGCATTTTCCATGTATTTCCTTTGTATTTCTCCCCATTAAATAATGTATTGCAGAATTTATCATCTATCGCATTCTCCTATCCCATGCAGACAATTGCTATACTAAATCAGAAAAGGATGGATAACACATGGAAATTCAATACGATATCATAGGTGCACGCATACAGCAGCGCAGGAAGGAACTGAATATCAAGCAGTACCAACTGGCAGAGCTTTTGGATATTTCCAATAACCACATGTCCGCTGTGGAAAACGGACGTGAGAAGCCCAGTCTGGAGCTTCTGATGAGCATATGCGAAGAACTGGGCGTTACACCCGATTTTCTCCTGCTCGGATGCATTCGGGCCAACAATGTCCCGCAGAACATTATTGACAATCTGAAGCGCTGCAATCAAATGGATTTTACCTTGATTGATGATGTCATCCGTGTGTTTGTAGAGCATAATAAAAAATCTTAACATAGATCAAAAAGCCAGTACATCTCTCAACGTACTGGCTGATTTCCTGACCTGAATAAACAATAGAACTATTAATTATTTTCTTTTATTAATATACGTGACCATGGTCACCATATATATCACACCATGCCTTTGCACTAAAAGAATACACACATGTTAACGTCGCTGTGGAATACAATCTATCTCCTGCATACGAATCAGATACATTTGTACTCCATGTTTTATTATTATTTGAATAATTGAAACTGGTCCTTATAACAGATACGCCATCAGAATACTTATACTGAAAATGCACTACACACAAATCTCCGTAAGCATCTGTTGTCGAATAAATCTCAGACACATAATGTCCTCCACTGCGCGCTGCAAGTCCTGCCGCCTGCACGTCTACACCACTGTTCCAAAGCATAAGAGAAACAGCCATAATTAGTACCCATAATTTCTTCATCATATTTCTCACCCTTCTTTCCTCTACTGTTCATCCAGTATCAGTTGAATCCTGTTTTGTATATTTTTTGCTACCCTCTCAGCACTCATATTACCACTGAAATATGCGCTTGCTTCTTCCGTAACAATATCCTCCATATACCCCGGCGTTTTCCCGGCTGAGAAGCCGACTCCCTCATCCAGTATCTTCAAAAACATATCTATCTCTTCCTTCGATAACGCCGGAATCTCCTTTCCATCCTGCATATAGCTCATTTCGCGACTTTCATACAAACACTCTATCACTAGGTCTTTGTATATCGGAAATCCGTTGACATCACTATTCTTCTGATAATCTTCCTCTAAGAACATCCTTAAGAACTCCCATGCCCCTTCTTTGTTTTCACTGGCGGCAGAGATTCCCATTGCATCCGCACAGGCATTAACCGGATATGACTCCCCCGCCAGAGTAGGATATCCAAGCAATAGTACCTCCTTTTCATAAGCTCTGAGCAATGCAAGATAAGTAACAGGGTCTTGAAGTGTAATATTATAGAAAATAGTACGATTCGCCAAGTCCTCTACCGTGGTTGTTTCTCCTACCTTAAAGGAATCCTTACCATATCTATTCACAAATCCAAGCAGTTCAATAAACTCCCCACATTCAAAATTTGCCCGTCGATTTTCTGTATCGATAAACATATCTTTCATCCCCCACACACCAGTCCAGAGAAAACGTTCCTTATATGTCGTCGGGAAAACATCCTTTTTTCCTGCGTTCGCTTCAATAATGTCAAAAAATGAAGAAATGTTCCATTCGGATGCTCCCTCCACATCCTCCTTTTGTACCAATAATACTCCTATACCAAAATGCGGCATCAGCATATACGCCTTTCCATTTACTTTATAAGGCTCATATAATTGCCACATAATGTCCTCTTCCTGCTTCTCCAAATACGGTGTCAGGTCCTCCAAAGCTCCCAACCTCGCATATTTTTCATAGTTATCAATCCAGTACAAATCAATGATATCCGGTCCTTCACCGCTGACAATTTCCATCTGCAGACGTGTCAAGCCGCTTTCCATATCCGCCGTTCCGTAAGTCTTTATGGTGATGTAATAATCAGGATTGCTTTTATTAAACTCCACAATCTTTTCCTTTACCGAAGAATCCAGATAAAGCGTTCCATACACCAGCTGTCGTCTTTCCTCTTTCTCCTGCTCTCCCTGCTGTACCTCATAAATCATTAAGTTGCCTTGTGAACTTTTCGCATACAGATAACTCACATCCTGCTTTCTGAAATAACCCCCGAAAATCTGACCGGTTAGTATGTCTGTATTTTCCAGCGACTCCCTGGCAAAAATCATTCCATTTTCACTCGAAATACCAATCAATTCATTATCCGCAATTCCCCATATTTCTTCTGCATCATCCCCTGTCAACACCACAAAGCTTCCTGTGACTTCTGTGCTCCATTTCAGCTTTTTATCCTCCGAAGACTTCTCTAAAGTGTATAGACTCAGTTTTGCATTATTCTGCACCAGACATTCCACCATATCTTCATCGTCTCTCCTCAAAGCTGTGATTTTTCCTGAAAAATCATACCTTCCACAGCTCATTCCATCCCTATCAAATACACGAACCTGCTTTTGCTGAAGCACATATATGTTATCTTCCCCATCCACATATACGGACTGTATCTCGTTTCCGTTCTCATTTGGACACTCTATTTCTCTTACAGTACTCCAGCTTCCATTTCCTTGTAATGCTTTCTTCACTATACAACCATCATCATATGTAAAAAGCAAAATATCACCTTTACTATTCGAAGCTACACACAGTGCTGTCTCCGTCGCTTCCCGCCAAGCGATTTCTTGGACACCACCATTTACAGAGTCCATCCTGTATATATTTTTCGAGTTGTCTGCACTCAATACCCAAAATGATGTTCCTTCAAAGCTAATCTGCTTCGGTATCGCAATCTCTGTAATAAGAATTTGCTCCGTTTTTAAGCAAATTCCACTTGCCTCCTCTTTTTCTGCACATCCCGAAAGACACAATACACTCCATAAAATACAACACAATACACAAATATTTCGTTTATGCCTCATATCATCCTCCATTTTTATCCATTGATTTCTCCATGTAACATACGCACTATAATGTACCCATAAGTGTGGACACTTTTAAACTTGGGGTACCCTAAAAATAG
>CAZOSU010000009.1:0-21746 GCA_964582515.1 uncultured Acetatifactor sp.
CATTATCTACGCTGATGCTGGCAGGTATCAGAGAGGTACTCATCATTTCCACACCCAGGGATTTACCGGTATTTCAGGAGCTTTTAGGGGACGGAAGTCAGCTGGGGATGGTTATCAGCTACGCGGTGCAGGAGACTCCCAGAGGACTTGCGGATGCGTTTATTATCGGAGAGGAATTTATCGGCAAGGACAATGTGGCCCTTGTTCTTGGTGACAATATTTTCTACGGACAGAGCTTTTCCAAGCTCCTTCGTGAGGTGGCGTCCAGACAAAGCGGAGCTACAATTTTTGGATATTATGTGCGCGACCCCAGAGAGTACGGCGTGGTAGAATTTGATGCAGAAGGGAAGGCTCTTTCCATTGAAGAGAAGCCGGCGAATCCTAAGAGTAACTACGCAGTACCGGGACTTTATTTCTATGACAATGACGTAGTGGAAATTGCAAAGAATGTAAAGCCATCTGCAAGAGGAGAAATTGAAATTACCTCCATTAATAATGAGTATTTACGCCGTGGAACCCTGCGTGTGGAGACCATGGGGCGTGGTTTTGCATGGCTGGATACCGGTAATCATGATGCACTTCTTGAGGCTGCCAATTTCGTAGAGGCATTTCAGAAGCGCCAGGGACTGTATGTATCCTGTATTGAAGAGATTGCATTTAAAAGAGGTTTCATTGATAAAGAGCAGCTTTTAAAGCTGGCCGAGCCTCTTATGAAGACCGAGTATGGTAAGTATTTAGTTGAGGTAGCAAATGGACTCTAAGCTGAAACGCTTGTGTATTGTCAGTGCTCTGGCAGTGATTTCTGTAGCCGTATTTCTGGTAGTGCTGGTAAATCAGGAGAAGCCCAGTTCACTGAATACGGCTCTGCTGGTGCAGTCTCAGGAGGTGGAGGTGCCAAGAGATGCCAACCAGATAGGTGATGATTTGTCGGCATTTTTAAAGGATGATACCTTTTTTGATGTGGATGAGAATTCCTTCATGGGGCTGGCATTAGACGATTCCAATCGTCTGTCCTTGATGGTGACCAGTGTGGAAAAGGATTTACGTGTGCAGATTGTAGGGCAGGACGGAAAACCGGTGTCCGGTAAGAGCTTTTATATTACCGTGGAAGAGCTGGGAGAATACAAGGATCTGGATAAGGATGGTATCATTTATATCGGTGATATTGCATCCGGTGATTATCATGTGTCCCTAAATCCTACGGCAGGGTATAAGGTACCTGTCAACCCCACGAAGATTTATGTAAAGGACAAGGTGGAGTATGTTCCCATCGATGATATATCCCTCCTTATTAAGACGGAGGCGGAAATCGATGCAGAGGCGGAGGATACCGGCGTGAAGGACGCGCTGGAGGATGCGGATAAAACGGAAATAAAGAAGTTTCAGGCCGGTAGCAAGAATACTCAGGCTGGAATTGATGTATCCAAATGGCAGGGAGAGATTGACTGGAATAAGGTAAAAAATGCGGGCGTACAGTTTGCCATCATCAGAGCCGGATATCGTGGCTCCTCTACGGGAAGTCTGGTGGTGGACCCTTATTTTGAGGCAAATATCCGCGGAGCCATTAATGCAGGCATTGATGTGGGTGTATACTTCTTCACCCAGGCGATTAATGAGGTTGAAGCGGTGGAGGAGGCCTCCATGGTACTACAGCTGGTAAATGATTATCAGCTCACTTACCCCATATATATTGATACCGAAGGTGCCGGAGGGAATGGCAGAGCGGATGGTCTGGACGTGGACACCAGAACTCTGGTCTGCGAGGCATTTTGCCGTACCGTGGAAAATGCAGGCTACACCGCCGGTGTATATGCCAGCCGCAACTGGCTGAATAAGAATCTCCATACAGAAAAATTGGACAATTATGTTATCTGGCTGGCAGAGTATCGAAGTGTACCGCTATATGAGGGATATTATGAGATGTGGCAGTATACCTCCAAGGGTAAAGTGGATGGTATTGAGGGAAATGTTGATTTGAATATCAGCTATATTAAAGAATAACAAAGCAAGCGATTTAAAATAAAAGAATGACCTTCAAGCCTGCTTGTAAGGACATAATTTTATGAGCAAAAGGAAATCAAAATAAAAGAGGTATAAAATGGGCAAAATTACAGTTGAAACATGTGAAATTGAAGGATTGAAGGTAATCACTCCCGCCGTCTTCGGGGATGAAAGAGGTTATTTTGTAGAGACCTATAATTACAATGATTACAAGGCGGCAGGAATTGATGTGGAGTTTGTACAGGACAACCAGTCCGCATCCAAAAGGGGTGTACTCCGTGGACTCCATTTTCAGATTAATTACCCACAGGACAAGCTGGTGCGCGTAATTAAGGGGGAGGTATATGATGTGGCAGTAGACCTTCGCAAGGGCTCTCCTACCTTTGGTCAGTGGAAGGGTGTGCTTCTTTCCGAGGAGAACAAAAAGCAGTTTTTTGTTCCAAAGGGATTTGCCCATGGCTTTTTGGTATTGTCCGATTATGCGGAATTTTGTTATAAGGTAACGGATTTTTATCATCCGGGAGATGAAGGCGGTCTTATGTACAATGACCCGGCAATCGGTGTGGAGTGGCCTATTCCGGAGGGAATGGAAATCATTCTTTCCGACAAGGACAAGGTACACGAACCATTTGAAAAGTATCAGGAGAAGTATTGCTAATGCAGTCTGAAAAGAAACCTCATTTTTCAAAAAAAGGTGTAATATCCATTTTTATATTGGTGGCAGTGGTTATGATGACCATTATTGTAGTGCATCATAATCCCTTTGCCGACCCGCAGGAGGAGCTTGTTAAGAAGGCGATTTCCTGTGGGCTGATTGTGGCGTCCTGCATTATTTTTGTGAAATTTTATGATAAATTTACTACTCTTCCGGTGGAACTATGGCAGAGCAGGCATTTAATCTGGAAATTGTCCAAAAACGATTTTAAGAAAAGATATGCGGGCTCCTATCTGGGAGCGGTATGGGCCATGGCGCAGCCGGTGGTAACGGTGCTTATGTACTATCTTGTATTTGACAAGATTTTCGGTAGTAAAGGACCGGAGCTTCGCGCCGGTGTAGAAGTGCCGTTTGTACTGTTTTTGACCGCAGGACTTGTACCATGGTTTTATTTCAGTGAGGCCCTGAATCATGGAACCATGGCTCTTTTAGAATACTCCTATCTGGTGAAGAAGGTAGTGTTCAAAATCAGTATCATTCCTATCATCAAGGTTATCGGAGCTACTTTTATCCATGCCTTTTTCGTGGCTGTACTGTTGGTGGTTGCAACACTTTATGGCTATCCGCCCAGTCTGTATACGTTGCAAATATTTTATTATAGCTTCTGTATGTTTATACTGGTGCTGGCCATGTGTTATTCCACCTGTGCCATTATGGTATTTTTCAAGGATTTAGCGCAGATTATTAATATTGCCCTTCAGCTGGGGATGTGGGCAACCCCGATTCTGTGGAACATGGATGATTTAGTGAATAAGTATGGAAGTGCAGTATATCTTCTGAAGCTTAATCCTCTTGTGTACATCGTGCAGGGGTATCGTGACGCCATTTATGGGCAGAGATGGTTTTATGAAGACTTTTATTCTACCATGTATTTCTGGATTTTTACGGTGGTACTTTTTGGTATCGGAGCATTGATATTTAAGAGGTTAAAGGTACATTTTGCTGATGTGCTGTAGGAGAAAAATGAAAAAGCTAAGGGATAAAATCTTAATCGGAATACCGGAAAAATGGCTTGGGGTTTTGGCACTGCTTCTTATGGCTGTGATGTTGATTCCCATCCTGCGTCTGGCGTTTTATGCAGTGCCCTGGTATGATGATTATGGTTATGCGGTATATGTGAAGAATTTTATAAAGGAATACGGACCACTCAAGGGAGCACTGGAAGGAGCTGTTTATGTGGCAAAAACCTGGTGGTATTGCTGGCAGGGGACATTTTCTTCTATTTTCATGATGGCTCTGATGCCGGAGGTATTTGGGGAAGGCTTTTATTTTGTGGGAATTATCGGTATTGTGCTTTTCTTTACGATTACCAGCATGTTTTTTGTAAAGACAGTTTGTAACGAGGTACTGAAGGCTGAATGGAGTATTCAGATTTCTGTAGCCGTACTGGTGACCCTTACCATGATTGAACTGATTTATACAGCCCAGCAGGGGATTTACTGGTATAATGGCGCAGTTCATTACACCTTTATGCATGGCTGTCTGTTCCTGTTGCTGACGCTTGTGCTTAAGGTATTTTATGGTAAGACCAATGGGGGAAGAATCGTAGCCGCAGTGTTTGCTGCCCTGCTTGCAGTGGTTTGCGGTGGCAGTAATTTTGTAACTGCACTGCAGGGAATGCTGCTTATGCTTTTAGCAACGGGCGTGGGTTTTTGGGTGTGGAAAAAGAGAGCCTTTCTTCTGTTACCCGCAGATGTTGTATACGCCATTGCATTATATTTTAATGTGTCCGCTCCGGGAAATTCGGTTAGAGGGGCATACTACAATGGGTATGGGGTAATACAGTCCATCCTCCATTCCTTTAAGTCAGGTGCTGTACATTTTTGGGAGTTTACCGGAAGTATTACCATAATCATTCTGGCAGCGTTTGTCCTTATGATATGGAATACGGTCAGAAAGCTGCCCTTTTCATTTCGCTGTCCTTTGGCAGTTACCATTTTGTCCTTTTGTTTTTATTGTACAGGCTTTACTTCCAGCTATTACGCAATGGGGTCAGAGGGGCTGGCAAGAACCTGGGTAGTAATTAAATTTACACTTCAGCTTCTGCTATTCTTTAATGTTGCTTATTGGCTTGGCTGGTGGATGAACCGCAGGAAGCAAGCAGGGAAGGCGGTTCCGGTGGTAAAGCAGTGGCTTTTGGTATATTTGCTGGTAGGAGGAGCAGCGGTATTATGGCTGGTATTTTCTCCCAATCAGGCAGGAACCTGTGCTAGCTGGGGCGCATATTTTTATGTACATATCGGGGAGGCCAATAATCTGCATAATGAGTATTTGGAAAGAGTGGCGCAGATTGAAGGAAGTGATGAACCGATAGTGGCAGTGAAGGCATACCAGTGGAAGCCGTGGTTTTTGTATAAAGGGGAGCTTAGTACGGACATGAACGCAGAGCCCAATAAGGCTATGGCCTCCTGGTTTGGCAAGGACGGAATCTATATTATTGAATAGTAGGATTGGTGCAAGGTGCAGAGTAAGGAACGTATTGCAATAGATGTTGATAATGTAAAAAAAGTATATAAGCTGTATGAAAAGCCCATGGACCGAGTGAAAGAGGCATTCGGGCTTTCTAAGACTCCGGCGAAAAAGCATTATGCTTTAAATGGGGTCAGTTTGCAGATTAAGACAGGGGAAACAGTAGGTATTATCGGTACCAACGGCTCGGGTAAGTCTACCATCCTTAAGATTATTACCGGAGTAGTGAATCCTACCGAGGGAAATGTAAAGGTAAATGGCCGTATTTCTGCCCTTCTTGAGCTGGGAGCCGGCTTTAACATGGAGTACAACGGTATCGAGAATGTATATTTAAACGGTACCATGATGGGCTTTTCAGAGAAAGAAATCGACGAAAAGCTGCCGGCGATTTTAGAGTTTGCGGATATTGGGGACTATGTATATCAGCCCTGCAAGACTTATTCCAGTGGTATGTTCGTACGACTGGCTTTTGCGGTGGCTATTAATATTGAGCCGGAGATTTTGATTGTGGATGAGGCGTTGTCTGTGGGTGACGTATTCTTTCAGGCAAAGTGTTATCATAAATTTGAAGAATTTAAGAAAATGGGTAAAACCATTGTCTTTGTAAGCCATGACTTAAGCAGTATCAGTAAGTACTGTGACAGGGTATATCTGCTGAATAAGGGTACGCTTTTGGGCGAAGGCTCCCCGAAGGAGATGATTGACACCTATAAGCGTGTGCTGGTGGGACAGTACGCCCCGGATGAAACGGATGAAAGTGCCAATCTCTTAGAGGATGATGGTATCAAAAAGGCAGCGGAGGCAGATGTGGATGCGGCGGATATGGGCAAGAACCCTGAGCTTTTGGAGTATGGTACCAAGCAGGGGGAGATTGAAAGTGTCTATATCACCGATGACAGAGGCATAAAGACCAATGCCATCTTAAAGGGCAGTGAATTCACCATTCACATGCGTGTGCGCTTCCACGACACTCTTCCGGCGCCGATTTTTGCTTTTTCCATCAAAAATCCCATTGGTGTGGAAATCACCGGCACCAATACCATGCTGGAAAAGGCATTTCTGGATAGCGTAAAGCCCGGAATGGTGAAGGATATTACCTTTAAGCAAAGGATGACTTTGCAGGGAGGGGAGTATCTGGTTTCCTTTGGGCTGACCGGATATAACGGGGATACCTTCGAGGTGTATCACCGCCTGTACGATGCGCTGAATATAACGGTGGTATCGGATAAAAATACCGTAGGATATTACGATATGGTGTCCGAAACGGTGGTGACGGATGTTCAGGAGCAGAAGGAAGAAAAGGTTGTAGACATCAAGGATTATATAAAAACTTCGTAGGAGAGGATAACCCTATGACAGAAACAATTGGAAAAATTACGCTGGATTTGAGTAAATATCCGGGAGAGGATTTTTACTGTGACGGCACGGTAGAGGATGAGCTTTTGCAGATTGCGAGGGACTATTCTCCCGTAGAATATGGACGTATTATTGAAGAGAAAAAGAGCTGGCCCATTTTGTACCACCTTTCCCCTCTTCGTGAGAATATTGTGGATTTTATCCCCTTTACCAAGGCGGATAAGGTACTGGAGGTAGGCAGTGGCTGCGGCGCCATTACCGGTGTGCTTTCCCGTAAGGCGGGAAGCGTTACCTGTGTGGATTTATCCAAGAAGCGAAGCATGATTAATGCCTATCGCCATACAGATTGTGATAATGTAACCATTCATGTAGGGAATTTTAAGGATATTGAACCAACCCTTCCGGCAGATTTCAGTTATATCTGCCTGATTGGTGTGTTTGAATATGGGCAGGCTTATATCGGAGGAGAGACGCCTTACGAGGATTTTCTAAAGATTTTGATGAAGCATTTAGCGCCCGGCGGGCGTATTGTGATTGCCATTGAGAATCGTCTGGGACTGAAATATTTTGCCGGATGCAAGGAAGACCACCTGGGAGATTATTTCAGTGGTATCGAAGGATATCCAAAGGGCGGTGGTGTGCGTACCTTTTCAAGACCTGCGCTGGAGCAGATTTTTGCAAGGTGCGGAGTATCCGATGCAGTCTTTTATTATCCTTACCCGGATTATAAGTTTATGACCACCGTATATTCAGATGATTATCTTCCGGGCAAGGGAGAGCTTTGTAATAATTCCAGAAATTTTGACAGAGACCGTATGCTTTTGTTTGATGAAAAGAACGCCTTTGATGGGGTGGTGAAGGACGGTCTGTTTTCTGTATTTTCCAATTCCTATGTAGCGGTTATTGGTGGGGATTTGCCCGTGATGTATACCAAGTATTCCAATGACAGAGCACCCCAGTACCAGATTAAGACGGTTATATGCAGGGATGAGTCAGGGAAAAAGCAGGTGCGTAAGTACCCTTTGACTGAGGAATCTAAGGAGCATGTGAGAAGCATGCTTCTGGCCTATGAGAATCTTTGCAAGAGATATGAAAACAGTGCGCTGGAGATTAATAAGTGTCAGGTGGTGGATAGGTCCGAGGAGCTTTATGCTGCCTTTGAATTTGTGCAGGGCAGACCGCTTTCCGAGCTGATGGATGAGTGTGTGGAAAGACAGGATTACGAGGGCTTCTATACACTTTTTGAGGAGTATATGGAGCGGGTAGGCTATAATGAGGAATATCCGGTGGCGGATTATGATTTGATATTTGCCAATATTTTGGTGGATGATAATAGATGGACCCTGATTGACTATGAGTGGACCTTCGGGAAAGCCGTGTCTACCAGGGAACTGGCTTTCCGTGCTATTTATTGTTACATTTTAGAGGATGAAAAGCGCAATGCCATTGATTTGGGAAGGGTACTGGATACTCTTCATATCAGTGAGAAGGAGGCTGCAGAGTATAGAGCCCAGGAGGCGGATTTCCAGAAATTTGTCACCGGCAAGCGTCTTTCCATGGGGGAAATCCGTAATCTTCTAGGCGGTGATGTGTATGCTCCCGAAAAGTGGATTGAGCCTCACAAGGAAGCTACAAAGGCTGCTAGAGTTCAGATTTATCAGGATACGGGCAATGGGTATAAGGAGGAGGAGTCCTTATATGTACCGGACGCATATGTAAACGACACACTGGTAGAGTTTGATTTCAAGGTCAGCGGCAATGTGCAGATGCTTCGTGTGGATCCGGCCTTTGATTGCTGTATGTGTAAGATTTTAGAAATGACCTTCAATGAGCAGCCCATTCCGCTGGAGAAGAGGGGCATCATGATAACCAATGGTAAGGTTTTGAAAGGGGATAAGGGCAGCCCCAGTGTGGTGTTCCCTACAACGGACCCCAATATTAATGTTGCAATATCCAGGCTAAGTCCTGAAAAAGAGAACGATTTCCACGTAAAAATGGAAGTTGTAAGACTTCCGCTGTCCATGGCAGAGGATATGGCAAAGGCTGTGAAGATGCTGATATAAGAGGTGACGCATGGGGATACAGAGTATCGTAAAAAATGCATGGATTCAGAAGCAGAACAGATGCTATGAAAAAGAGCTGGGCAGGCAAAAGCTGACTTATACCAAGTGGGCTGAGCTGGATGAAGCCAAAAAGAAGGTGTTCGCGGAGGATAAAGAGGCAGATTATATTATCTGGAAATTGCGAAGTGCCATTTTATCCAAAGAAGCAAAAAAACAGCTTGCTGCTTATTTTTCTGCGAATCCGCAGGTGCAGATTCTTTACGGAGACGAGGATGTGATGCAGGCAGACGGTGAGCGTAGAAATCCCTTTGTAAAGCCCTGCTGGTCTCCGGATACTTATATATCCTACTTTTATGTGGGAAGTGTGGTTGCGGTGAGAAAGAGTCTGCTTAAGGAAGCAGGGCTTTTACCCGATTCTGATTTGATAGAATATGAAGAGACGGTGCAGATACGTCCTCTCATGGACAAATTATTTACTCTGGCAGGTGGCTTTGAAAGAGGTGGTCAGAGTATTGCCCGTATACCTTATGTACTTAGCCACGTGGCAGATGAGAAAAGCTGGGAAAGCCATTTTCGCTCTCCGGGAACATTCCGGCAGATGGCGGAGCAAGAAGGGCTTCCGGGGATATCGGTAGTGATTCCCTCCAAAGATAATCCGCAGGTGTTAAAAAAGTGTCTGGATGCGTTACGCAAGGTATCTATAGAACTGGAAATTATCGTAGTGGACAATGGCAGCAGTGCAGGGAATCGGCAGGTGGTGGAAGAGCTGACCGGGGGGATGAAATACATTTATGAGCCCATGGAGTTTAATTTCTCCCGGATGTGTAATATGGGCGCTGAGCAAGCCACCAGGGAGTTTTTGCTTTTCCTGAATGACGATATAGAGGTTTTAGATAATGGCTGGCTGCAGGCCATGTGCAGCAAAGCACAGCTGCCTTATGTAGGTGCGGTGGGACTCAAGCTCTATTATCCCAAAGGAGATAACATCCAGCATGCAGGAGTAGTGAATCTTCCCATTGGTCCTGACCATAAGTTACATGGGTTTTCTGATAGTCAGGGCTACTATTTTGGCTGGAATAAATATAATCGAAACACTCTGGCGGTGACAGCGGCCTGCCTTTTGACGGAAACAAAGAAATTCCGCGAGCTGGGCGGTTTTTTGACTGAACTGGCAGTGAATTATAATGATGTGGAGCTTTGCATCCGCTATTATGAGCAGGGATATCAGAATGTGGTGATTAATGATTATTATGCATATCACCATGAGTCCTTAAGCCGGGGAAATGATGAGCGTCCGGAAAAAATGGAAGCCCTGGGCAAGGAGCGGGAGCTGTTGTATCATCTGCATCCCGCCTTCTGGGATGAGGACCCTTATTTCCCTCAGGAGCTTGACCGGAAGGGACTGAATGTGAAGATTCAGCCGGCTTATGTGTATGCGGTGGGTGAGAAGCAGATGCCATGCTGGAAGCACCTTACCCGGGCGGACGCAGCACGCTATGACCGGTGTCTGATGGTTCGTGTGGAAATCTGTGATGAGAGAAAGCTGCAGGGCTACGGCATCATTTTGGGTGACAACAATGCCTGTTATAACCGGTATCTTCTGCTCAGTCCTGTGAATAATGAAAAAACCCGGTTGTCCGGTGACAGTATGATTATGAAGGTGGATGGTGTGTACCGCTACGAGCTGGAAATCAGTGTGCCGGATCAGGTGAATGTGGCACTGGGAGGCTTTTATGTTTCCATGGAAAATGCAAACCTTCCCAAGGGCAGATATCGCATCGGCATGCTGGCAGAGCATAAATTATCAAAGGGAAGGCTGTTTTGCTTCAGTGGAAAAGAGCTGACCGTATAGCAAAGAAGGATAAGAAATATGGCAGAATTTGATTATAAAGAGGCCTATGAAAGAGAGCATGAGCGCTGCATTCGTTTAGAGGAGCAGGTGCTTGCTTTGGAAGAGGCCAATGAGGATTTGCAGAAAAAACTGGATAAGATTAAGGATAGTGTATTCTGGAAAGCAAGTAAGCCTGCCAGAGGTGCCATTAATTTTGTGCTGGCAAAGAAGCAGCGTCTGGAGCAGTGCGACGGAATAGGGGACCTGATTCGCAGCATCCGCTTTAAATTTCACCAAAAGAGCAGAATGAAGAATTTCGGTACTGCCAGCTTTCCCACGGTGGAGGAGGCTGCGATGCAGCGAGAGACCAAATTTGAAAAAATGGTAAAAATCAGCATTTTGGTGCCTCTTTGGAATACACCGGAGAATTTCCTCAGGGAAATGATAGAGTCCGTGATAAATCAGACCTATGAGAATTGGGAGCTTTGTCTGGCAGACGGTTCCGACGGTGAACATGCCTATGTGGGAGACATCTGCAGGGAATATCAGCAGAAGGCAAATGGTAGAATTCTTTACCAGAAGCTCCTCAAAAATGAGGGTATTGCAGGGAATACCAACCAGTGCTATCAGATGGCTACCGGCGAGTACATCGGTCTTTTTGACCATGATGATATCCTTCACCCCAGCGTGCTTTATGAATACATGAAGGCAATCAACCAGAAGGATGCGGATTATTTATATTGTGATGAAATCACCTTTCACAATGGGAATATTGACAAAATGCTGGTAATGCATTTTAAACCGGATTATGCGTTGGATAATTTACGTGCAAATAATTATATTTGCCATTTCAGTGTTTTTTCCAGAGAGCTTTTGGATGGAACGGAGCTGTTCCGCACTGCCTTTGATGGCAGTCAGGACCATGATATGATTCTGCGTCTGACGGACAGGGCAAAGCATGTGGTGCATGTCCCCAAGGTGCTGTATTATTGGAGGAGCCATGCGGCAAGTGTGGCTTCGGGCATCGGTGCAAAGCCTTACGCCATTGAAGCGGGAAAGGGAGCTATTGCAGACCATTTGAAGAAGCATGGGCTGGACCATTTTCAGATTACCAGTACCAGAGCCTGTGAGACGATATATCGTATTCGCTATCAGATATTAGGAAACCCCAGGATTTCCATTGTGATTGCCAATAAGGACCATGCGGAGGATTTGCAACGTTGTGTGGACTCCATCATAAATAAGTCCACCTATGCGAATTATGAAATCATCATCGTGGAGAACAATTCTGCCACCGAGGAGATAAAGGAGCTGTATGAGCAGTATCAGAGGCAGCATGATTTTATTAAGGTGGTGACCTTTACCGGAGCCTTTAATTATTCAGCGGTGAACAACCTTGGTGTGGAGGAGGCGACGGGAGATTATATTCTCCTTTTAAACAACGATACGGAAGTGATTACCCCGGGCTGGATGGAGGAGCTCCTTATGTATGCCCAGCGGGAGGACGTGGGAGCGGTAGGTGCCAAGCTGTACTATCCGGACAAAACCATTCAGCATGCGGGAGTAGTTATCGGTCTGGGGGCCCATAGAACCGCGGGACATACCCATTACAAGATACCACATCAGAATTTGGGCTACATGGGGCGCCTGTGTTATGCCCAGAATATGACTGCGGTGACCGGAGCCTGTCTTATGGTGAAGAAGGATCGGTTTGAAGAGGTGGGAGGCCTGGAGGAGAGCTTTGCCATTTCCTTAAATGATGTGGACTTCTGCTTAAAGCTTCGCCAGAAGGGTTACTTGAACGTATTTACTCCTTTTGCTGAGCTGTATCACTATGAGTCCATTTCCAGAGGCCTGGATGACCAGGGGGAGAAGGCGGAGCGCTATAATCAGGAATCTGCCCGTTTCCGGGAAAAGTGGGCCAAGGAGCTGGAGGCAGGTGACCCCTACTACAACCCGAATTTTTCATTGGATAGAAGTGATTTTGCCCTTCGATGACAGTTTGTAGCTACATGACTCTGAATAGTTGCAAAATTGCAATATACATGGGGAAGAAAAAATGGTATAATGTACCCATACATGGTGTGAAGCTTACGGAAAGCGCCGTGTATATTTAACAGACACAGGAATGTCAGGAAAGTGAGGATGATTTTTATGGGTTATATGGAAGAGTATAAGCTTTGGCTTACCGACGATTACTTTGATCAGGCAACCAAGGATGAGTTAAAGGCGATTGCCGATAACGAGGCTGAAATCGAGGATCGTTTCTACAAGGAATTAGAGTTTGGTACCGGTGGTCTTCGTGGTGTTATCGGCGCAGGAACCAACCGTATGAACCTTTACACCGTAAGAAAGGCTTCCCAGGGTCTTGCAAATTATATTATTAAGCAGGGCGCACAGGAGAAGGGAATTGCCATTGCGTACGACTCTCGTTTTATGTCTCCGGAGTTTGCAGATGAAGCAGCACTCTGTATGGCAGCAAACGGTATCAAGGCGTATGTGTTCGATGCTCTTCGCCCTACACCGGAGCTTTCCTTTGCACTTAGAACCTTAGGCTGCACCACAGGTATCGTTATCACTGCGTCCCACAATCCACCGGAGTACAATGGTTACAAGGTATACTGGGATGACGGAGCACAGGTTACTGCACCAAAGGATAAGGAGATTATCGGTGAAGTACAGGCTATCAAGGATTTTAAGGACTGCAAGTCCATGGACAAGGAAGCTGCTATGGCAGCAGGTCTCTACAATGTAATCGGTAAGGAAATCGATGATGCTTACATGGTAGAGTTAAAGAAGCAGATTATTCATCCGGAAATCATCAAAGAGGTTGCGGATGATATTAAGATTGTATACACTCCTCTCTGTGGTACCGGTAATGTACCTGTACAGAGAGTATTAAAGGAGCTGGGCTTTAAGAATGTATATGTAGTTCCTGAGCAGGAGAATCCGGATCCTAAGTTTACCACTTTGGATTATCCCAATCCGGAGGACCCCAAGGCATTTACCTATGCACTTAATCTGGCTAAGGAAAAGGATGCAGACATCGTACTGGCAACCGACCCGGATGCAGACAGACTTGGTGTATATGCAAAGGATACTAAGACTGGTGAGTATGTTGCATTTACCGGTAATATGTCCGGTATGTTAATCGCTGAGTACTTATTCCGTGAGAAGACCAAGGTGGGTACTATGCCGGAGAATCCTGCAATGGTAACCACTATCGTTACCACCAATATGACCTTCCCGATTTCCCAGAAGTATGGTCTGAAGTTAATTGAAGTACTTACCGGCTTTAAGTTTATCGGTGAGCAGATTAAGCTCTTTGAGCAGACCGGCTGTAATAACTATGTATTTGGTCTGGAAGAGAGCTATGGATGTCTGGCAGGTACTCATGCAAGAGACAAGGATGCTATCGTTGCAGTAATGTGCTTATGTGAGGTAGCTGCTTACTGCAAGAAGAACAATATGACCTTATGGGATATGATGCTGGATATGTACGAGACCTACGGTTACTTCAAGGAAGGTCAGTACACCATCACCATGAAGGGGGCATCCGGTGCAAGCCAGATTGCTGCACTTATGGATAAGCTTCGTCAGAATCCTCCTAAGGCAATCGGCGATGCAAAGGTACTGAAGTTCAGAGATTATCAGGAAGACAAGATTGTGGATATGGAGACCGGTGCGGTGACCACTACCGGACTTCCAAAGTCCAACGTTCTCTACTTCGAGCTTCCCAATAACTGCTGGTGCTGTGCAAGACCATCCGGTACAGAGCCTAAGATTAAGTTCTACATGGGTATCGTAGGTAAGGACCTTGCGGATGCAGATGCAAAGCTGGCGCAGTTAACTGAGGATTTAAAGAAAGAGTTATAAGATAATGAATGGGGGCTGTTGCATTTTGTAATAGCCCCTTTTAGCGAGGATTTCATGAGGAAACTTAGCAAAGCGAATCTAAGGAAAACCATAAATTATTTTAAGAAAAACGGCTTGAAGGACACCTTTTTTGCAGCCGTGGAACGCCTTAAACACAGTGCACAGGATGAATATGTGTATGAGGTGCCCACAGAGGAGGTATTGTCTCTTCAGAGAAAGCATAAGTGGGACAATCCTGTGGTTTTTAGCATCGTTGTGCCCGTTTATCATACGCCAAAGGAATATTATTGTGGGATGATAGAATCCGTACTGGGACAGACTTACCCACATTTTCAATTGGTGCTGGCAGATGCAGGGAAATCCGAAGAGCTTGCGGAGATTGCAGCATCCTATGGGGATGCAAGAATCACCTATGTAGAACTGAAAGAAAATGCAGGAATTGCCGAGAATACCAATCAGGCCTTTGTCCATGCCACAGGAGATTACATCGGTCTTTTAGACCATGATGATGTGCTTACCCCGGATGCATTGTATTATATGGCAGAGGCGATTAACATAGGAAAACAGGAAGGAGCAGAGAAGATACTTCTCTACTCCGATGAAGATAAATGTGATAGTGACGGTACGAAGTTTTATGACCCCCATTTTAAGCCGGATTATAATCTGGATATGCTTCTTACCAATAATTATATTTGCCATTTTACGATGGTGAGAAGTGATGTGGCAAAGGAGTTAAAATTGCAGGCTTCCTTTGATGGTGCACAGGATTACGATTTTGTGCTACGTGTGGCGGAGAAGATACAGGAGCTTAATGGGAAGGAAAAAGTGGCAAAGCATATCTGCCATATTCCCCGGGTACTCTATCACTGGAGATGTCATGAAAATTCCACTGCACTAAATACGGAGAGTAAACGGTATGCCTACGAAGCCGGAAAAAGGGCGGTAGAAGCCTTTGCGGAGAGACAGGGCTGGAACGTGGCAGTGTCCCACTTAAAGCATCTGGGCTATTATCGTATTCATTATCCGGAGAATATCTGGGAAATGCGCCCGGAAGTGGCTATGGTGGGCGGTAATCTTTACGAAAAGGGAAAGATATGCGGAGGACTGATGACAGAAAGCGGGGAAGTGGTATTTGCAGGACTTTCCAAGGGCTTTTCGGGGTATATGAATCGGGCGGCACTGGTGCAGCAGGCGCAGGCGCTGGATATCCGGAATGGGAGACTTTCCCCGGTCGCAGAAGAGATGCTGCTGCAGATTACGGAGACAGAGCCACTAAAGAGAAGTCTGGAGCTTAGCAGAAGACTTCGAAAAAGCGGCTATGTACTTCTTTATGACCCACAGCTTTAATGGAGAATAAATATGAAACAGGTAACGGTCATAATTCCCAATTGGAATGGGAAAAAATATTTAGAAAAATGCCTTGATGCGCTCCTTGCGCAGCAGGGCTTTTTTGACGTGATTGTGGTGGACAATGGTTCTGCGGACGGCAGCGTAGAGCTTCTGGCGGAAAAATATCCGATGGTAAGAACCATACTTTTCGGGGAGAACACAGGCTTTTGCCATGCCTGCAATGAGGGAATCAGGGCCAGCAGTACACCCTATGTGATTTTGCTAAACAACGACACCGAGGTTTTGCCCGGATTTGTGGAAAATCTGGTGAAGGCCGTGGAAAAGGATGAGAATATTTTCTCTGTAGGTGCACAAATGTTGCAGATTCAAAATCCCCGGCTGATTGACAGTGCAGGAGATATGTATACCATTATGGGATGGGGATTTTGCAGGGGCAAGGGAAAGCCGGCGGGAGATTATGATACCCCTGTGAAAATTTTTTCGGCTTGCGGCGGAGCAGCCATTTACCGGAAAAGTATTTTGGATAAAATAGGCCTTCTGGATGAAAATCATTTTGCCTATCTGGAAGATATGGATTTGGGATATCGGGCCCGGATTTATGGATATACTAATCTATACGAGCCGTCTGCTAAGGTGATTCATGCCGGCAGCGCGTCCTCCGGTTCTACCTACAACGAATTCAAGACAAAGCTTGCAGCGGCCAACAATGCCTATATGATTGGGAAAAATATGCCACTTTTGCAGCTTCTTTTCAATCTTCCTTTTATTGCTTTGGGAGTGCTTGTTAAGGCAGTTTTTTTTGCACGGAAAGGGATGGGAGGATTATATCTCAAGAGTTATTTTGCAGGTATTTCCAGAATTTTTACAGAAGAAGGAAAAAAACACAAAATTCCGTTTAAACCAGCTCATCTGAGGAACTATCTGGTGATTGAAAAAGACCTGATTTGCAGTGTTTTTGGAATGTTCAGATAGTTCAGCCTGCGCCATTCGCACAAAAAATCCTGCGAGCAGTATTTTTGTGTACGAACATGCGCATGGCTGAACTGGAATCTTCATAAATTCTTAAGTTGTTTATATTATGATAATATCGTAAAATATGAAAAGACACACCGACAGCATTTTGTTCAGTAGGTGAATTGTATGATTAAAGACAATCAAAAGGTATTTAATAGAATGCATGTGGTTATGGACGCATTGATTACCATGATATCCTACGCCCTGGCATACTTTATTAAATTTTATATCATTAATGCCGGACTCCTTGGTATCGGAGTACTTCCGGTAACATATTATTTCAAGATGCTATGGGTTATCATTCCGGCGTACATGCTTTTGTACTACTATTGTGATGTATACGGACCAAAGCGTACCCATAAGCAGATTAAGGAAATTTATGCCATTGTCAAGGCCAATACGGCAGGTATGGCGTTATTTATTATTTTCCTGTATGTATTTGTGAGGGAGATTCACATTTCCCGTACCATGATGGCCCTTTTCTATGTGCTGAATATTGGTATTACCACCTGCTCCAGACTTATTCTTCGCAGGACGCTGCGTAATATGCGCAAACGTGGATATAATATGAAGCATGTGCTTTTAGTAGGTTACTCCAGAGCAGCGGAACAGTACATTGACAGATTGCAGTGGAATCCGCAGTGGGGATATTCCATTTATGGGATTTTGGATGATTCCGTGCCAAGCGGCACATTATATAAAGGGGTGAAGGTTTTGGGAGAGGTAAATCTCCTATATGAGCTTTTACCCAAGAATAAGATGGATGAAATCGCCATAACTTTAGATTTGAAGGACTATGACCGATTGGAAGAAATCGTGAACGCCTGTGAGAAGTTCGGCGTACACACCAAGTTCATCCCGGACTATGACAGGGTGATTCCCACAAGACCCTATACTGAGGATTTGATGGGCATGCCGGTTATTAATATTCGTTATGTGCCACTGGCAAGCACCGGAAATATGGTGATTAAAAGACTGATGGATATTGTAGGCGCCTTGTTAGGCATCATTATTTCATCACCGATTTTATTAATTGCGGCACTGCTTGTGAAAATCAGCAGTCCCGGTCCCATTATTTTTAAGCAGGAAAGAGTTGGGCTGCACAATAAGCCTTTTTATATGTATAAATTCCGAAGCATGAGACTCCAGTCGGAGGAGAGTGAGAAGAAGGCCTGGACCATAAAGGATGACCCCAGAGTCACAGGTATCGGCAAATTCTTACGCAGAACCAGCCTGGATGAACTGCCACAGCTCTTTAATATCCTGAAGGGGGATATGAGTCTGGTAGGGCCAAGACCCGAAAGACCCCTTTTCGTAGAGAAGTTTATGGAAGAAATTCCCCGTTACATGGTAAAGCATCAGGTCAGGCCGGGGCTTACCGGTTGGGCCCAGGTGAATGGTCTTAGGGGAGATACCTCTATTCGCAAGCGGATTGATTATGATATTTACTATATCGAGAACTGGAGCGTGAGCCTGGATGTAAAGATAATATTCCTGACGTTCTTTACAGGATTTATTAATAAAAACGCATACTAAAGTGTATTGTTAAGGAGAAGGAAATGGCAACTGGAAACCAGAGTAAAAAATTAAAAAAGAAAAAAAGCAAAACAGCTGTAAGGGTAGTTATCTTTGCAATTGAGATTATCATCATTCTTGTAATGCTGGTGGTTGTTGCAAAGGTATTTAAAACCACGGAAGAGGTGGAAGGACCTCATTATGCAGAAATTGAAGAGACACAGATTGTAATCAACTCCGAGGTGGCGGAAAATCCTGTGTTAAAGGGCTACTGGAATATTGCTCTTTTCGGTGTGGATGCGACTACGGACAGCCAGCTGTACAAGGGAAGCCGAAGTGATAGTATGATGGTAGCTTCTGTAAATCTTGACACAGGTGACATAAAGCTGGTATCTGTATATCGTGATACCTATTTAAATCAGGGTAATGATTCTTACCGAAAGGCAAATAATGCATATTCTACCGGTGGTGCAGAGCAGGCAATCGGTATGCTGAATATGAACCTGGATTTGGATATTAAGGATTTCGTAACCGTTAACTATCAGGGTCTTATTGATTGTATTGATGGTCTGGGTGGTATTTATCTGGAAATCGATGAGGCAGAGATTAAGCATATCAACAACTATCAGATTACCATTTCAAAGGATGTACTGGATGGTGATTATGTTCCGGTAAAGGAGACCGGTTATCAGAAGGTGGATGGTCTTCAGGCAGCAGCATATTGTCGTATCCGTTATACCAAGGGTGATGACTTTAAGCGTGCGGAGCGCCAGAGAGAGGTTATTCAGGCCATTGCAGACAAGGCAAAGGAAGCAGATTTATCAACCTTAACAAAAGTATTTACAAAGGTTATCAACAACGTGTATACTTCTATTTCGCAGGATGATATTTTGGGATTGCTCAAGGACGTAGGAAATTACACCATTGTGGATGAGGGTGGTTTCCCGCATGAGGATTTGCGTACCGTAGGTACCATCGGTACAAAGGGAAGCTGTGTTATCCCTGTTAGTCTGGAAGAGAATGTGCAGTGGTTGCATGAATTCCTGTTTGATGATGAGGAATATACCGTATCCTCGGATGTAAAGGAATATAGCCAGAGAATTGAAGAAGAAACTAGCCCATATATACAGCGCTAGGGAAAGAGATAGCAAGGGAGCTAACATAGGCTCCCTTGTTTTGGGTAAAAATATATGCTAGTAGATGTTATTATTCCAGTATATAAACCGGAGCAGTCTTTCTGGAAGCTGCTTGACATGCTTGGGGAGCAGACACAGAAGGTACGTCAGATTATTCTGATGAATACGGAAGAGAAATATTTTGAGAAGCTGGTTTATGGAACGGACTTTGCGGATAAATATCGTAATGTAAAGGTGTATCATCTATCCAGGAGGGAGTTTGACCATGGAAAGACCAGGCATGTGGGTATGGAGAAGTCGGATGCGGATATCTGCCTTCTTATGACCCAGGATGCGATTCCTTCAGATAAATATCTCGTAGAGAATCTGGTGAAGGCACTGCAGGATGATGCAGTAGTATGTGCTTATGGGAAACAGCTTCCCAGAGAGGACTGTAGTCCTATAGAAAGGTACATGCGTATTTTCAATTATCCGGAGGTCTCCGGAAAAAAGACACTGGCGGATTTGCCCACACTGGGGATTAAAACCTTTTTCTGTTCCAATGTGTGCTGTGCATATAAAAGAGAAAAATACTTGGAGCTGGGAGGTTTTATCCGGCGTACTATTTTTAATGAGGATATGATTTTTGCTTCCAAGGTTATTCGAAGCGGCTTTGCGGTAGCGTATGTGGCGGAGGCGAAGGTAATTCATTCTCATAACTACACCTGTGCGGAGCAATTGCATCGTAATTTTGATTTGGGAGTTTCGCAGGCGGAGCATCCGGAAGTCTTTGCAGATGTTCCTTCGGAAGGGGAGGGAATCCGTAGTGTGAAGGCTACCATAAAATATTTAGTGAATAAGAAATTGTGGATATGGATTCCTTATCTGATAGCACAGAGTGGCTGTAAGTATCTGGGCTATCTGCTGGGGAAAAAGTATAAAAAACTGCCGCTGTGGATGGTAAAGTGGCTGTCCATGAATAAGGCATACTGGGACTAAATCTGGAGGAGTATAGTGTGAAAAAAATTTTTTCACACGCGAATTTTTGCCTGCGGCCCAAAGTTCGCAGGTTATGGAAAGGGCATGGTTATTAATATGTGTGGAATCGTAGGTTACATCGGAAAAGAGCAGGCAGCACCCGTTATTTTGGATGGCTTGTCCAAGCTGGAGTACAGAGGATATGATTCTGCCGGAATGGCGATTTTTGACGGAGAGAAAATAAAGACCACTAAGGCAGTTGGACGGCTGAAAGTATTGGAAAATATTACCCGTGGGGGAAGTACACTTCCGGGGACTTCGGGTATTGGGCATACCAGATGGGCAACGCATGGAGCACCCAGCGATGTGAACTCTCATCCGCATACTAACGCCACCCGTACCATCGCAGTGGTACATAACGGCATTATTGAAAACTATATTCCGCTGAAAGCCAAGATGCAGGACCGGGGCTATGTATTTACTTCTGAGACGGATACCGAGGTAGTGGCTCATATGCTGGACTATTATTATCATGGGAATCCGCTGGAAGCAATCCGTAAGGTACTTCACCGGGTGGAGGGCTCCTACGCTCTGGGAATCATGTTTGCTGCCCATCCGGATACCATTTATTCCGTGCGAAAGGATAGCCCGCTGATTGTGGGAAAGAGCGAGGATGGTGCTTTTATTGCATCAGATGTTCCTGCTATTTTAAAATATACCAGAAATGTGTACTATGTGCAGAATATGGAGATTGCCCAGCTAAAGGCGGATTCCGTTAAATTCTTTACGGTGGATGAAGAAGAAATCGAAAAAGAAATGGTGACGGTGGACTGGGATGCAGAGGCTGCGGAAAAAGGCGGCTATGAGCATTTTATGTTAAAGGAAATCTATGAGCAGCCCAAGACCATTAATGATACGATTTCTCCCCGAATCAAGGACAATGACATTGTAATAGAGGAGCTGGGCATGACCGATGAGGAAATCAAAGCTTTGAGCCGAATCCATATAGTGGCTTGTGGCTCGGCTTATCATACCGGCATGACCGCCAAGTATGTGATTGAGAAGATGGTGCGAATCCCGGTGGAAGTGGATGTGGCCAGTGAATTCCGCTACAGAGATCCTATTTTAGAAGAGGACAGTATGGTAATCGTTATCAGCCAGTCCGGTGAGACAGCAGATACACTGGCAGCCCTCCGCGAATCCAAGTCCAGAGGCTTTAAGGTACTGGGTATTGTCAATGTGGTGGGCAGCTCCATCGCCAGAGAAGCGGACAATATTATTTATACCTGGGCCGGTCCGGAAATTTCTGTTGCCACCACCAAAGCCTACAGCTGTCAGCTGGTGGCATTATACATGCTTGCCATGAAGTTTGCAAAGATTCGCGGAACCATTGATGAGGAGCAGTTCCAGAGTCTTTTGGGAGATTTGCGCAGACTTCCGGACCAGATTGAGAGACTTCTTGG
>CAZOSU010000010.1:0-20999 GCA_964582515.1 uncultured Acetatifactor sp.
ACATACCGGTAAGACCGGGCTTGATACTGATTCTTCTCCAGTGGCTGCGTTCGTATTTCTCCACTTCATCCAATGTAGGTGGTCTGGTTCCCACCAGACTCATGCTTCCAAACAAGATGTTGAAAAACTGTGGCAATTCATCAATGCTAAGCTTACGAATCACCTTGCCCACTCTGGTAATACGAGGGTCATCCTTCATTTTAAACATAACCCCGCCTTCAATCTCATTCTGAGCCATCAGTTCCTTCTTACGCTCCTCCGCATCAATGTACATGCTTCGGAACTTATAAATCTTAAAATGTCTGCCGTTCTGTCCCACACGGGTCTGCTTAAAGAGAACCGGTCCGGGTGAGTCCAGCTTTATAGCAATGGCCGTCACCAGCATAATGGGTGAAAAAACAATACATCCCACCAGACCTGCGGCAATATCCATCAATCTCTTAAGTAGCTGCTCATATGTATTCAGACTTATGGTATGATATGTGATTACAGGATAAGTACCTACCGTACTTACGTAGCTACTGGCGCGACGACGCTTATAAAAGTCTACAATCAGTCTCACCGTCACACCCATATCAATACATAAATCCACGTACTTCTGCGTAAATGGCAGCTCTAAATCCTGCTTCTGAATGATATATACCTGGTCAATATTATGCTCACGAATAAGCTCCTCCAAATCTTCCAGACAGCCCAGATAGGTTCCTTCCGCCGCCTGCTCCATATCCTCCTTAGTCATGGCTATATAACCGATGTGCTTGATACAGATGCTTGTCTTTTCCATGAAATAATGAAACTTATTAAACTGTCCTACTTTTCCCACAAACACAGTTCTGGGTGCATTCTTACTACCCACCTTGTTTATGAATGGACGCACCATAAACATCTTCACGCAAACCAGTATATAGGCAATAATCAGGAAACCGAAATAAAACTTTCTTCCCATTTCCGTCACGGGCATAAAACCCATCATTGCCGCCGTAGCCACCGTAGCCAATAGGAAGGACTTCGTAATCTTCCTATGTACACGATCCAGATAATAAAACATTGTCACATTATATAAATACTGCTCCTTATTTGACAAAACATATATTAAAATAAAAACTGCTGCCAAAATACAAAACTGCAAAAGCAAGTCTTTATCAATAGTATTTCCCTGTAGCAGCAAAGTCACTACAAATGCAGCTGTTACAAGAAAAATATCAATTAATAATTGAAACGTATTGGTATTTGCCCCTGAATTGGATTTGTTCATGTGCCTTCCCCCTAATTCATTTGTAATTAATCCCGTCCATACAAATCTCTTGTATAAACCTTCTCAGCCACATCCTCCAGCTCTGCCGCATAGCGGTTGGCGATAATCACATCCACACGCTTCTTAAATTCTTCCAAATCCGTAATCACTTCGCTACCAAAGAATGACTTCTCCTTCAAGGTGGGCTCATAGATTACTACCGTGGCTCCCTTAGCCTTCACACGCTTCATGACGCCCTGAATGGAGCTCTGACGGAAGTTATCTGAGTTCGCCTTCATGGTCAGGCGGTAAATACCTACCACACAGTCATTACCCGGAATACCCCCGGCACCGATATTGTACTCATCAAAATATCCGGCCTTACGAAGCACCTGTTCCGCCACAAAATCCTTACGGGTACTGTTGGAATCCACGATGGCCTGAATCAGATTCTGGGGCACATCCATATAGTTTGCCAGAAGCTGCTTGGTATCCTTGGGCAGACAGTAGCCACCGTAGCCAAAGGACGGGTTGTTGTAGTGACCGCCGATTCTAGGGTCCAGACATACACCATCGATAATATTCTTTGTATTAAGTCCTCTGGTCTCCGCATAGGTATCCAGCTCATTAAAATAGGATACACGCAGCGCCAGATATGTATTGGCAAACAGCTTCACCGCCTCTGCCTCCGTGGTCTCCATGAAGAGCACGGGCACATCCTTTTTTTCCGCGCCTTCCACTAAAAGAGAAGCGAACCTCTCTGCCGTAGCACATAACTTCTCATTATCTGCCGGTCTGCCCACGATAATACGGGAAGGATATAAATTATCATAAAGCGCCCGCCCCTCACGCAGAAACTCCGGTGAGAAAAGAATATTCTCTGTGCCATATTTCTCCTTCACGGACTGGGTATAGCCTACCGGAATGGTGGACTTGATAATCATCACCGCCTGTGGATTAACCTCCTTCACCAGCTTAATCACTGCCTCCACTGATGAGGTATCAAAGTAGTTCTTCACCGGGTCATAATTGGTAGGTGTTGAAATCACCACGATTTCCGCATCCTTATAAGCTGCTGCACCATCGCAAGTTGCCTTTAAATTCAGATTCTTTGTCCCCAAAAAGTCCGAAATCTCTTTATCTACAATAGGGGATTTATGATTGTTGATAAGTTCAACCTTCTCCTCCACAATATCCACAGCCGTCACTTCATTATTCTGCGATAATAAAACAGCCAACGATAACCCTACATAACCGGTACCGGCCACTGCAATTTTCATAATAAACTCTCTCCTGTCATCTCTTGTCTTTTCCTGACGATATGCATAAGCACACCATAACCTTACTATACTCCAAACTTTTTCAATTGACAATTAAAAGGGGGGAATTTATCATTGAAATATAGAAAAGGAGGTTTTCCATGGCTACGCTTTTACTGATTGATGATGATATTGAAGTGTTAAAATTAAACCAGAAATACCTAACCCAGGAGGGCTTCACCGTATACATCTCCTCGGACCCGAAAAAGGGGATTGCCGGTGCGAAAAAGGTGAATCCGGACTGCATTCTGCTGGATGTGATGATGCCGGGCATGGATGGCTTCCAGGTGTGTCAGGAGCTCCGTAAGTTCACCTCCGCCCCTATTATTTTCCTGACCGGAAAGGGTACGGAGGATGATAAGATAAACGGTCTGATGACCGGTGCGGACGATTATATCGTAAAGCCCTACAGCATCCGGGAGGTGAAGGTACGCATCGATGTGCTGCTGCGCCGTTTTAAGAAGGAAGTGCCTGTAGAAAACACCAATGTACTCACCTTCCAGAATCTCACCATTGATAAGCTGGCACATAAGGCTTTTTTCAAGGAAGAGGATTTGGGACTTGCCAACCGGGAATATGAGGTGCTTTTGTACATGGCATCCAATCCAAATAAGGAGATTACCTTTGAAGAACTGGGTACTGCTCTCTTCGGCTCCTACCAGGAAGCGGACCGTCGCTCTGTCATGGTGAATGTGAGCCGCCTGCGCAAAAAATTCGAGGGCAATTTTGAACTGGAAAATATGATTGAGACCGTCTGGTCCAAGGGATATAAATTTATTGCTCATTAAGGAAACAAACATGGAAAAGAATCAATTTCAGACGCCCTCCATTGAGAGCGAAACCATAGAAAAGCTTACTGCCCAGCTCCTTGTAGCCAATACGGAGCTACAGAAAATGCAAAAGGAGCGCGGCGAAATGCTGGCCAATATCTCCCACGATTTGCGTGCGCCCATAACGGCTATCCGCAGTGCAGTGGATGTTCTTTTATCCTCGCCGGAAATTCCTAAGGAGGATTTGACCTCCACCCTGCAGATTATCGACAGACGTACCAAAACTCTGGAAAATATGATTCAGGACATGTACTATCTCTTCTGCGTGGAGGATACCAGTAGAGAGCTGGAGTTTACCACTCTGCCCGCTACCCCATTTTTAGAAGAATACTTCTATGATGCCATCGTGGACACCAGATATGACCACCATGACATGCAGCTGGATTTGCCTGCGGATTTATCCTGCAATATCCGGGTGGATATCCAGAAGCTGATTCGGGTACTGGACAACCTTTTTACAAACGCCGCAAAATACACCCCCGATGGCGCTTCTATCACCTTAAAGGCCAGAGAAGAGAATCACAGACTGCTCATCTCCGTCATTGATACCGGTGCAGGCATACCGGCAGAGGAAGTAGAAAAGCTGTTCCAGCGCACCTATACCGCATCGAAAGCCCGCACACCGGGCGGTGCCACCGGCAGCGGGCTGGGGCTGGCCATTGTGAAAGCTATCGTAGAACGATTTGGCGGAACGGTTTGGTGCAAAAGCAAAGAAGGTGCCGGAAGCACCTTCTCTATATCGTTACCCATTATTTAAATCTATCCTATTGACAAAACTTAGATATACCATTAATATAAAAATATAAAGAGGCACTGCCGAGAGTAATCGGTTCGCCTCAGTTATATGTTCTTTCATTTAAAAAAGCAACCTAACTTTTGGCGGAGTCGCGGTTGCTTTTTTGATGCTCTTTTTTATCAGTAGACTGTAAGATACTGATTACTGTAACGATAATACTTATTACCGTCACAACAATACCTACTATTCCTACCAATAGCTCTAACATCTCTTTTGTACCTTTCTCGTTATTTTCCATTTGTATCACCTCCAAGTATACTGGAAGCTCTCAGAATGTACTCATCCTGGCGAAAGGCGAACCGCTTACCGTTCTCGACAGTACCCCATAAATTTAGTTTAACAGTAGCGGAACAATAAATCAATAGCAAAACTAAAATATATCGTTATTTCTTTAAATTATCTACCCAGGCAGTAGCCCTTTCTACCACCTCCGCAGTGGTATCAAGTCCATTTGGTCTGCCAATCATATAGACCGGTACTTTAGATGCCATTTCCAGGCACTTCTGCCCGATATGAGGCTCATACTTTTCATTCTTGATAATGTGCCTTACAAACAGATTGCTTGCAAATATGTGGAAACGTCCCAGACCTTCCACCTCCCCATCAACCACATTCTCACCGTTTACTACGCGAAGCAAAATAAAGCCCTTAATCCGCTCTCCGTTTGTGCGAAACTCGCCCCGGTAAGGTGCCAGAAATTTGTCCTTCTCCTCGTTTATGTAAATCAGCTCCTCCAACTTATAGCCCTGGTCCAGTGCCACATTACGGCATAGCTTCTGATAAGGAAATGCAGGATACACATTCTCACCATCCACCAGCGCCATATCGTCCGCAAGCAGACGGTATCCGTTGTTTAGGAAATGAGTGGTAATCGTGGATTTTCCGGCACCACTTTCTCCCGCAATCAAAATGGCTCCATCCTCATCCGCAAGGGCACTGCAATGAATGGGCAGCATGTCCCTTTGCAGGGCAATCATGGAGAAGCCATAGCCCAGAATGTAGGTCTGAAGGTACTGGGGCCAGCCTTCTCCGGTTAAGGCATAGGTGAATCTCTTTCCATCAAAAAGCTGAAACTGACAGGTCAGATTGGAAAAGCGACTGTATTCCCTTCCAAAATCATAGTATTTCTCTTCTGATATTTTTGCCAATTCTTCTGAAAAATCCACCCGCTGAATCTGTACGTCCACAGGTGCTTCATCGGCACAAGCAGGTAATTGAGGGAATTCTAAATCACTTTCGATTTTCATTCCATATAATTTGTAATAATACATAGATACTCCTTATCTTAAGTCCTATTTTGAGCTATCCGTTCCAATCTGTCTTGATCTGATAACCATATTCTGAAATTTGAAGCAATTGGTGATACACATAAATATACCCTTATCGCGCATTGTATCCTGCGGAGATGATTTCTGCTGTGCCCACTGTTCCACTACTTCCCAATCAAAATAGTCAGCCCAAAACTCCTTATCCAGCATGTCCAAAGCAATCTTCTTCCGATTCAGATTCTCTTCCTCCGACATTGGCTTTTTTTCCAGATTATTCCAGCTGGGACTGGATTTTCGGTCCAATACATATAAGGACTCCGGCATCAAATCCTTAAATGCCTGCCTAAAAATGTAACGCTTCATTTTATTTTTTATATACATATGCCTTGGAATAGATACCGCATAATCAATTACTCTGTAATCCAAATAAGGCATCACATATCTGGCTCCCGAATATGCTCCAAGCAGCGCCACCACATCAAGCCTGTTCCGACTGCCACCTTCTTCCACATATGCCTTAGCATCATAGGCAAATTTCAGTGACATCTTCTCCACATTATCAAATTCTTCCCGAAACTCCTTCTTCAACAAATCTTCCACACCAAATACACCCTGATATGGATTTCTTAATTCCTTCGCTGTAACAAAGAGATTTTTGTAACATGCGGAAAGCATACGCTTAGGCCGAAACCTTGTGCCCTCTGTGGCGGACCACATATATTTGAAATATTCTACATACTCCTTGTTATAAAACATCTCGTATGCACTACACCTGTGACTTACACCTTCATCACCGCCATGCCCCGTAAACACTACCCTGGCACCACTCTTATTCATAAAATCTGAGGTTTCAATTATCGTCAGTGTATTGATGTATGGAGGAAGTACGAATTTTTGCACGGTCCCTTCGCTTAAATTTGCTTCTGCTCCAATCCTTCGCATCTTCTTAGTGATAATACTTTCATCACTATACGTTATGGTTTTTCCGCCATAATTGCAGGTAATTCCCTCCTGCTTACAAATATCCTGTATAACCAGTCTTTCATCATTTTCTGCAAGGGGAATATCCTCCGGAGAAGCAGACCATGAAAAATAAACACATTCTCTTCCCAGACGATGAATCAGAATATCGATTACACCGGAATCCAACCCACCGGATAGCTCTGCCCCAACCAACCCGGATACTGCATCTAATCTTCTTTTCACAGAATCCGTAATCAGCTCACGCATTTTCTCAATATATGCCTTTTCAGACGAAAGACGAATCTTATCCGCCCCCAGCTCCCAATAAACTTTTTTCTTACTTTGTATGGTTCCCGCTTCCACTGCAAAGGTCATATAGGCTGCCGGCATCACGCAAAAAATATGGGCAAATTCCGTATTTTCCCTTCCCATATTTCCATAACCGCTTACATTTGCCCATAACCATTTTTTATCTACAGAGACATCCACCTGCTCCATCCCGGCGATTCCACGAATATCCGTTGAGAATATCACTCGGTCATCCTTTGCATAATAGAATAACGGACGAATTCCCATATGGTCTCTGAAAAGTGTGAGACTTTGCTTCTGTGCATCATAAACCCCACCGCAAAAATCACCATTTACATCTTTTAACCTATCCCAGCCGAATTTCTCGATATAGGAAAGCAGTAGTTCCTCGTCCGACAAAGTCCCTTCAAAGCTTCCCTCCTCTAACAGCTCATCTCTATTATAAAGCACTGCATCTATCACTGCATAATTTCCGTCTTTTTTAAGTACAGGAGTACTTCTGTTTGCACTATCTGACAATTTTTCATAGTAACATCCCAGACAAAAGTCCTCTGCCATATATTTTTCTTCCGCTACGTTTCCATATGCCGCGTTCCAAAGCATAAGTCTATTGATATCCTGTTTGCTCTGACTGACATCATTCATAGGATGCCAAAATCCGTATATTCCACTCATACCAATTCCTCCTCCGCAACTTTTATGCACAGAGACGAGATACGCTTTGCGAATCTCGCTCTGCTTAGCAGTCGTCAAATGTTCATTCGTGCAAGCACGATACCCATTTTCCTCGTCGCCATAACAAAAAAAGCCCTTGCCAATTGGGGGCAAGGGCTCAATCTCTTCAACTAATTAGCTAAGGGTATCAGGAGTAGAAGAATCATTCTTTCCATCCTGACACTCATGACCGGTTAAAGGACCATGATTTGCATCGTTACCGCAAAGGCAGTCACCGAAGAGACCTTCGTACATAGCCGGAAACATTCCGTCTGCAGTTTCATTGATGTTAAGTTCAACCATTTCTGGTGCATTCCAAATTTTCATTTTAAAATCCTCCGTTAGAATAATTACTTGCTTCTTGATGATGTAAGCATACCTCACTGCAATACATCTATCAACATTTCTAACATATTTGAAAGAATTCTATCAAAATGCGCCACTTCCCTTGCCTCAATATTAAATTTCCATGGTTCCCTTATTCTCAATCTTTATCTCCCTGTCACAATACTCCAGTATACTCCTTCTGTGCGTAATAATCAGACAGGTCGGCTTAGGCTCTAACTGCTGTAGCCCCTGCAACACCTTAATCTCCGTCTTTTCATCCAATGCCGAAGTCGCCTCATCCAAAATAAGGAACGGTGCCTTTCTCACAAAGGCTCTGGCGATGGCGATACGCTGGGCCTGTCCCTCCGAAATACCATGACCGCGTTCACCGATTCTGGTATCAATCCCCTGAGGAAGCTCCATGACAAAATCATAGGCGGATGCCATCTTCAGTGCCTCTATCAGCTCTTCTTCTGTCGCATTTAAGTTACCCTGACGAATATTTTCCCGGATGGTACCACTAAACAAGGTATTACCCTGAGGTACATAGGACAAAAACTCTCTGGTGCCCGCATTGGCAGGTTCGGTAGCTCCATCCTGATTTACAAAAGTAATGGAACCCTGAGACATCTTCATAAAGGACATCATCAGTCGTATCAACGTAGTCTTTCCGATACCGGACTCACCCACAATGGCTACAAACTCTCCCGGCTTAATATCCAGATTTATATCCTTCAAAACCAGCTCATCCGTATATCCAAAGCTGAGGTTGTCCACTTTCACGCCTACGCTCTGGGCATCCATATGCTCCGGAAGGCACTCTTCCTTGGGGATATCCTGCAATTCCATCACTCGTCCCGCTGATGCCAAAATCGCAACCACCTTGGGTATCTGACGCGCCAGCTGCATAATAGGTGACTGAATTCTGCTTACCAGAGTCAAAAACAAAGACATAGTTCCATAGCTAATCTGTCCATCTGCAATCTGCAGAGCACCATAGGTAAGTGCCACAATATATCCTAACTGGAAAGACATGGACATGACTGTGGAAGACACCGTACCATACTTTGCCTTCTTATAGACCCAGAAAAAACGCTCCTCTCTAAGTGTAGTCAGTCGTTCCATAGCATAATCCTCATTGGCAAAGGATTTCACAATCAATAAATTAGCCAGTGTCTCCTGCATAAAAGAACGATATGCCGATTCCGTCTCCTGCACCTTTACCTGCATCTTTTTCAGCTTACGTCCAAGCCACCATGCCGTCACTGCGGCAACCGGAGCAATTACCAATGCAAACACAGCAAGCATGGGAGAATAATAAAACAGCACACAAAATACTACAACCAGTTCCACCCCAAGAGTGATGATATTGGGTATCGTTCCAATAATACCATCTGCAATAGCACCTGCATCACTGGTCATACGAGTCATCAAATCCCCCGTATGATAACGTTTCACATCCATCCAGTGAGAACGGATAATCTTATCATATAACTGCTTCCTGATACCAAAAGAAAATCTCTCATTCAACATAGTGCTGGCCAACACTAACACAATGTCCACCACCTGCATAACAAGAACCAGCCCAAAATACAACAGTATAATGTATATTACCGTTTTCTGTCCTGACTGCGCCCTGTCAATTATCTGTTTCATTAAAAGAGACATTCCCACACTCAGCATGGATGCCATAATCCCAAGAAGCATAATACCGGCAATCTTACCTACGTAAGGCTTTGTGTAATTCATCAGCCACTTTGCATAAAGCATCTGATTTGCTCTGTCATTCCACAATTTTTTAATCTTATTCATCTTTAGCCTCTCAATAATTATTTTCTAAATAATACTATATTTACCACCGGATTGCAATGTAACTACTTTACATCCATGAAAAAATATCCTAAACTTTTCTTAAGAAGAAAAGGAGTTGACCTATGTTCTATTATACAGTTTTCGGATATACCTTCCGCTGCAAATATGAAATCAAACAGCTTTACGAAATCCCCGCTACGGATAATTATGACGTGGACATCATCATAGGTGAGATGCCGCAGGAGGTCTTGGATTGTGTTCAGCAGACCGACATTTTTCCCTGCATCGCCTGGAACGATGCGCGGTTCTGGATGAACAATGCCTTCGGCATCCTTGCCGTATACAAAACCGGCACTATCTATGCAAAAAGCATTTCCGATAAGGATACCTTTTACCTGCTGCAATATGTGCTGGGCTACGGCATCGCTATGTACGCCCACCTACACAACCGCTTGACCATTCATTGCAGCAGTGTAAGCATAGACGACAAATGCATCATCATCTCCGGTGACAGCGGCGCAGGAAAGTCCACTCTTACCAATGAGCTGATTGGGGATGGGGCACTAATGCTCAGTGATGATGTAATAGCCATCGGATATGATGAAAATCATTCTCCCTGTATTTATCCCGCATTCCCCCAGCAGAAGCTGTGCAGGGATGCTGCGATTAAGCAGGGCTACAACCTGGATGAGCTTCTATACGTGGACCCGGAAAAGGATAAATTTGCGGTACTGCACAATGATAATTTTTCGCCGGAGCCGCAAAAGCTGTATGCTGCTTACTACCTGAAAAAAAATAAAAAGGAGGCTCTGGGCTTTTCCTCTCTGGAGGGCTTTGACAAAGTCTCCTTTATTATCAACAACCTTTATCTAGGGTGTATCCTCCCCAACACCGGACTGTCTGCAGAAGCTTTCCAGCTATGTGTGGACTTCGTCAAGGACTGCCCTGTATACCGTATCAGCCGCCCGGCCGAAAAGAATACACTAACAGAAATCAAGGATTATATTTATCAAATGCTGAAAGGGTAAAATACCATGAAAACAACCCATTACATGACCTTGTTAAAATGTATTATAAACAATATTCTTCCTCCGGACAAAGTCGTTGCTGAGATTTCCCTGGCAGAGCTTTATGATTTTGCCGCATTGAATAAACTAGCTCCCCTTATGCTGCATCTTCTTCCTGCCTGGCCTGTGGGCGCAGAGAGCGAAAAAGAGTTGGTGACATGCTGGAGAGGCGAAGCCACCGGACAAGTCTTTCTGGAATACAAAAAGCTTTCTCTGGTAAGCAATCTGTTACAAAAAGCCCGTGAACAAAATCTGCCCCTTATACTTTTTAAGGGATATGTTCTTGCAGACCTGTATCGGGACTTCACCCTACGCAGCAGCTCTGATACGGATATTCTGATTGAACCTGCATACTTACAGCCTGCTGTTTCTCTATTACAGGAGCTACACTATTCCCCTGCCAGACATCTGGATACCGCAAATGTATATACCTTTGTCTACGAGGAAGATGGATACACCATACATAAAATCGAGCTGCATACCTCTCTCTTTGATGATGAGAAGGGACCCCAAAGACAGACGCTGAATGCTTTACAGCTCTCTGCCAGCAACAAACTCATCCGGCTGCAATGTTGTAATCTGGAATTGTGCACTCTGGGGCATCAAGAACATTTAATTTACCAGCTATTTCACATGGCGAAGCATCTCTGCTACTATGGACTGCCTGCAAGATATCTTTTAGACATTGCTTTGTTTATCCGACAATACCATACTGCCATAGATTGGGAAGAATTTGGTAAAGCCATGGAGTCCTTGGGGTACACCCTGTTTTATAGGCAGCTATTCTCTATTTTGATTCATTATTTTGAGCTTCCCCCCCAGATTCTGCCTTCCCTCCCACCATGCAAGCCGGATGAAACCGACGCATTACTTAAAGATATCCTCTGCTTTGGTGCCAAATCCTACGAGGAAGCATTGGGAGACTACTTCTACTTTTTTGAAGCATATGTGGAAAACCTGGAAAACAAGCTTGGTGGCCATCTGGATAATATCACCTTCGACGGTTCCACCGTTCCATTCAAAATAGTACCTCCGGAATATCAGCAGTCAAAAAAATTGCAGTACCGTATCCATCTTTTACAGCAGCTGCAATTAATTTAAAAAGCCGCGTGCACTTGACAAAGTGCACACGGTTTTCTATTTCTGCATATATCCTATGACAACTCATCCTCTGCATCACCAAATCCATGATGTGACGCACAAGGGCTGGTTCCACCCTGACATCTACACAAGCGGTCGTTGCTACCGAAACCATTTCCACCGCCCATATTACCGCCATTATGGCTGCCTCCATGACTTCCACCATGGCTACCACCATAGCCCTGAGCCGTAGACTGAATTGTTAATTCCTGAACATCAGGTGCATTCCAAACTTTTTTCATCTATTTCTCCTCTTAATACATAACTCACATTAATCTTACCTTGCAAGGATAATCCAAAAAACATTTCCATGCAACAAATGTATCATAAGTGTTAGAAACAAAATAACAAATTATGCAATAAATTCCATTTCCTTCAATTTGCCAAGGAACTCTAGTACGGACTTCTCGCATTCCTCCTCGGAAACATCATATTCAGACAAGAGCCCGCTGATAATATCACCCACGGTAATCTCCTCCTGAATCATATCCCAGATATCATTCCCCACACCTTTAATCAAAAAATACTTACCGGATGCAAAATCCACCATTACCTTCTCGCCGGCAAGATCTGTTACATTTAACTGCTTTGTCATCTTAATAACTGTATTTCTATCCATTGAAAGCCTCCACCCATAATATAGTACTAATGATATAATACATCAAACGGAATGAAAATACAACGTTTTTCCACTATTTTTTTCATCACATCACAGATATTCCATAATCATTTTCATTATGGTCCCGGAAGTATCCCCGCCATTTTTAGGTCGGAATACTCGCAATACCTTTAGCTTGCCCAGCATCTGTACACATTTAAAAAACTTATCAGGTTCCATCCCGGCATGTTTAAAATATACATGCAAAAATAGATTTTGAACAAATAACTGAATCTTTTCGTTTCCGGAAATTTCTTCTATTCTTACATCCGACCCATCCCATGGATACAACACCACCATCACAGTTATCATCCCTGGTTCCGCAGAAAACTCCTCCTGACAATTCACTGCAAACTTATCCTTGTCCTCATCAATATATGTCAGGCTGTCCAGATTCAAACCATTTCGTACCACCGCGTCTCTACATAACTTCCGCTGTGGGTACGCCGGATAGCTTACAATGTTATTCTCCACCATTTCTACCATAGCCACATCATCTGCCAGAAGCTTCCATTCATTGCTTAAGAAACGCCCCGCTAAAGTGGATTTTCCCGCGCCACTGACACCGGAAAGCAAAATACCGGTACCGTCCTTTGTCACTGCACTGCAATGCACTGCCATAATATTTCTATTATAGAAAATAACCGAAAGTCCATACCCTAAAATATACGTACGTATAACGCTAAATTCCGCCTCCGTAGAACACTCCGTAATAATTCTATTATCTCCAATAATTACGATGTATCCCACCGGTGTATTAAACCAAAAGAATCCCTCCCCTGCACCGGCCGGTCCTTTTTTTTCCTGTATTACAGACTTGATATCTGCCGGAATCTCCCGCACAACAATCTCAATATCCCACTTACCATCCATCTTTGCAGGTAACAGCTGCGGAAACTCTATTTCTGATTTTAAAACTCTTCCATAAATCTCATAAAACATAGAACACCCCCTGTACCATTACACTATAAAATAAAAAAGCTATTGTTGCAAGCAACAATAGCCTTCTTACCAAAAATTCACTTATTTAGATGCTCCACATACACCAGACTCACCAGATGCAGGATAATACTCTTCAACGCTAACATTCTTGTCACCAACCTTAATCTGATAGATACATCCATCATGCTCGGTAACACTTGCACCACCACATGCAGTTGCGTTGATATTTAATACTTCTAACTCAGGATTTAACCACTTCTTCATCATTAATACCTCACCTCAAATATTATTTATAGCATTTCTTCACTACATGTATATTTTTAACATATCCTATCTTTTGTAACAACAATTATAACATAATTGTTAGAAAAAACTCTTTTCGATATCACACACCTGCTTTGCATACATAAGCCACTCCACCTGATGGCGTTCCTCTGTCGTGACTTCTCCTCTTTGCAAACGATTCTGCAGTTCTTGAAGTGCTTGTAAAAGTTTATTACAATCCAATTCCGCATGCTCACTCATAAACGTTTCCTGCAGTTCTACACATATGTCCTCCCAACGCTCCTTTAATCTATAGTAAAAATCTGCGCTCTGCTGTCCCTTTGCCAGTCTCTCGTCGAGCAGCTCCTTAGGAAAATATTCTTTCATATACTCGTAAATTAATCTTCTTGGCATACATCCCTTGTTAAACTGCTCTGTTGGAAATGACATACACAACTGAAACACATTTACATTTCTGGTTGGATCCTTGCATAATACACCGGAATATAATGATATTCTGGTCTCATTATCTCCTATCTGCCTAAAGCGCATGGGGTCAACTATCAGCTTCATATACTGTCTCCTGGTTTTTATCGCCTTAGCTGACCTGTCAAGTGCTATACTGCGTTCATACGTCCTATAATTATCAAGCACATCCTTCTTCACAAAAGCCGACTCCAGAAACTGCCTTTTATCAATCTGTTCCACCTTCTCAACACCGCAAAAACGTTCCCAAATCCCTTTTAAAACCTTCTTCTTCCGATACCTGTAATATTTTGAATGGGAGTTCATTTCCTCCCACAAATTTTTCCATCTTCCGGTAATAAACAATTCATATACATATGCATCCTGGTCGCCATACGAAATGGTATCATTGCCCAATTGTCCATTTAAAAATACTCGACAACCATCCTGATACGCCTTTTCTGCCAGATGCTTCACCCACATCACGTTCTGCAGGGATTTATACGGTCCCTCAAGCAGCGCAATCTGCTCTTTGCTGATATCCCACGCATTCATCTCATCATAACTGTCGTAATGCTCTGCCACGTTTCCCAAGTGTCTGGCGGTAGCTTCAACCAAATAACGCTCGTTCACCGTCGTATAGCCCTCCGTATCATCCTGATACCCGGTTTTGGGAACCATAGTATACGCATACAGCTGCTCATTTCTCTCTCTTGCAATAGGGGATGCAAAACAGGCTACCGCTGTAGAATCCAATCCTCCGCTTAAAGAAATACCGATTTTATCAGTGGTTCTTACACTATTACGCACCGCCTCCGAAAACGTATCCAAAAGAAGCTTTTTATACTCTTCATCCTTTTTTCCTTTTAATGTCCTCACATTTTTTAAAGGATTCCAATAAGCAGTTTTTTCGATACCTTTCATAGAAACCTTCATAATATGTCCGGCTACACCATGCTTAATCTCCTCAAAGATAGTGGCCTCATAATCCAAATATACCCGATAATCCTGCAGTGCAATAAAATCCACAAGCACCTTTGTATTTTTGCGTAGCTTATCCTTCAACAAAATGTGCAAAGGTTTTATAATTGTAGAAAAATAAAGTACATTATCCAGCAGACAATAATACAGACAACGGTTTGCCATATGATCCATTACAAAGTCGATAGTCCCCTTTTTCCTGTCGTAGTATACAAATGCATATGAACCGATTACCTCTACCAGCCTCTTTTCTCCATAGGCTTGATAAAAAAGAAACAGAATATCTCCATCTGCAAGCTCGGCGGAATTTTCTCCGGCAAATATCTTGTCCTGTAAGAGCTCATCCCTGTTATCAAGATACACATCTGCTGTAAAAAAACACTGTCCGTCATCGCTCTTTTTCGGAAGCTTTTCTTTCTTCGCTTCCGGCGTAAAATACTGAATTTCACATCCCATAAGGACATTTTTATCTTGCAAATATTCTCTTTTGTCAATTACGCACTCCTTGTATGCGTCTTGAAATACTTTTATATTTTCCTCCGGAATCACAGAATTATCTAATGCTATTGTGCCCCAGATAGCTGACATAATGTACCCTCCTGCTTTTTTTCGCTACAAAAGGGACAACTACTCAAGTACTTGTCCCTCATTTGTTAACATAAACTTCTTTGGAAAAAGTTCTTCTACCATGAAATATCTACTTTCCCCATCGTTATTTTTTACTAAATTTGTCCTTTACTTTTCTGCTTATTTTGTATTTTTTCTCTGCCCAGAAAAATCCCACTGCTACAAAGACAATTTCCAAAGCCCATCGTACCATCCAGATGTCCTTTAATACTATCACACTTCCACCCACTAAAATAACACCAATCGATATGAGCAACAACTTATTGACACTGAACAAGGAATATCCATGCACTCGCTTGGCAAAGTAATAATGGAAAAAGAAATACAAAATATATGTCACAAGTGTGGTATAAGCCGCTGCAATATAGCCATACTTTGGTATAAATATATAGTTCAACAAAATATTAACACCTGCTGCCATCATCGTTCCCATAGCAATAAACTTTGTTTTGCCATAAAAATATTCTATTGTAGAAGGAAGAGTATACAGGAATGCAAAATACCCCCCCACTACTACCGGAACAACACAATCAACCGAATCCCAATATTCCCTGTCCCCCAGAATCTTTATCAATTCCGGAGATACCATCAGCACCAGCGAGGTAAGAATCGCCATTGCGAATGCGTAGCTGACTCCATTCTTCCGCACACTCTCATAGTCCTTCTTATCCATTTTTTCGTATACCCATGGCTTCCACACATTTTCAAGGGAAGTTGCAACCACCTTAAACAGGGTGTAAATTGTGTATGCAAAGCTATAAATACCCGCCTCAACCGAACCAACCATATCCTTTATCATAATTCTGTCAAAGACCGACAGAACAACCTGGGAAATTCCATGGGGGACAATGGGCAGACTATATTGTAAACCAAATGACCAATATGCTTTAGAAAATATGGGCCTGGCTGAACTGAAAAAGAAATAAACAATATAGATACCTACCAGTGCAATCGGTATCACAGTTCCCACAATTCTTCCCAAAGTACGTTGTCCGTCAAATAGCGTCAAGATTAAAATAACGGATAAAACCATGTTAAAAATAGCATTAAAATAGCTTATTTTCAAAAATGACTTATAGCTATAGCTTACACTTAAATATGAATTATAAATTTGCCAAAGGGAACTGCACAGACAATGTACAACCAATATATTCGCAACTAACCTGTCAAATCCAAACCAACTTTGATATTGTTCAAAGAACAAATTGGCCAGCATAAGCCACGCCAAAAAACTAACAACCGTCAGCAATACGATTGAGGATACATATTCGTTAAACTTCTCTCCGTACTTATATTTTGCGTTATTGATACTCGCATGCAATGAAAGTCCAACCAAAATATAAATAATGGATTCAAAGGAAAGGTAAGTGTTAAAATCACCAAACTCAGATGTGGATAATAGCCTTGTGAAAATCGGCGCAGACAAAAAGGTTATTCCTTTTAACATATAATTTCCTATGACATATCCTGCCCCTGCTTTTATCACTTTGTTTGAAGAACCATTACTCATAACACGCCTCTTTTTCTTTCATCTTCTTACTTCTCACTCGCAGACAAAAAATATTCTGCCAATCCGTTCTTTTATTTTTAATGCGACTGAATCTTCGCTGTCCCCTCCTACACTTAAATAAACCAATAGTGCGGACGCAGCATCATCAACGATATTCTCGTTGTATCTCATTTTGCCACATACGCCTCTGGCTAAATATTTTCCCCAATAGGTTTCCTTTTTCCAAGGAAAACTTCCTTCAATCGATGAACACCCAAAATCTGTTAATACAAATCCCTCCAATGCGCCGTCCGTCTTTGTTCTCACAAAAATATTTTCACACCGTAAATCATTATGTACAAGCTTCATTGAATATAAATTATCAAGTACCGTCACCAGATATTCTCCAAATATATCCAGCTCACTCCTTGTAAAACAATGCTTTTCCTTATACCGACTTAACAGTTCCCATGAAACATACTGGTAACGAATCCACCGAAATGCAGAATCACAATCAATCATGGGTAAAAACCAATCATCCTTCCCCGCTAATTCCAGCATCCTTTTCTGCGCAGTAATTTCATTCCTAAGTCCTTCATATATCGGCAATTCGTTTCCTTTAATAAAAAAGATGGAATCATCGCTTTCTTCCTTAATCAAGGTACAGCCACTGGAACCTACCCCATTGGGGTTAATCTCACACCACTTTTCACCAACCGCCTTTGTCTGCCTTAAGGAATCAATATATCTTTCTTTTGTCAATCTATTATGTATTACCCCCCTGATTTTGAGGGCACTTAATGTTAACTTCCTGAAAACCTTTAATCTAAATTGCTTCAGCAAAAATGTACATTTCCTTAATAGCGTTAACTGTTTCCATATTGCCGGAGGTAGTATCACAATATTCTTAACATCTACTTTATAGTTCCTTCTCTCTAAATATTGTGCTAACCACTCTTCCAATTCTTCTACACAAGACACCTTTAAACGTCTCATCAGCTCCTGCAATACGTTGTTTTTCAACCAGTTTGGAGTTTGAACAAATACAAATGCATAATACAAGAAGAATGCGATACCATCCTCTTCACCCAGCAGCGTAATATTCTGACTTATCTGCACACCATTTCTTCTTAAATCACTCTTCCACTGTGAAATTCCCATTTCACTATATGTAACAATTTTAATATTACGCCTTTTCGCTTGTTCACATATCACCGAAGGAATTCCCTCGTTTTGCATTTTAGAAGCCAGACAATGTTTCTTTTTTGAAAACACTATAATCTCATTAGGATCTATCAAATAATCATCGAGAAGCATGCATTCGATATCTAAAGCGCTCATATGTTTTATGAATTCTTGCTTATCCAACCTACTTCCTCCTATTTCCTCGTTTGCATTCCATTCATCATAGCTGTTCTCTCTTTGACAACAATAATTTCGTTTTCCTAGCTGCGTATGAATGATAGTTCCACAAAAAGCTCTCTGCTTAGCAATAGAATTTATCCACCACGGAATATTCCCTTCCATCGCCTCCGGTAACATACATCTGTCCAACTCTAAGCCATGCATGTGCTACCATCTTTCCATCCTTCATACCACATCCCAAATAAAGGGTAGAATGAATTCCCTTCCGCTTTAAAAGTTTTTGCGCTGTTAACGCTCGAACCAGACACTTACTTTCCCATGAAGTTTTATTACAGATACGATTCACAATTCTGGATATACTAGCAGCATATTGATATACAGCCTTGGTCTCTTCCTTCTCCGACTCTCTACCTTCTTCCCCCCAGCTCTTTTGTAGATACTTTGGCTTTACCAATAGTATAAGTACCCGAAATAAGGCAGAGTAGAAATAAGAAAGTAAGGTCTCCGCTTTAAATTTATTATTCTTTATAAAATTGATTAGACTTACTTTCATATAGCTCCCTATTTGAAACGCAGCTGCATCTCACTATAAATCTTTTGATTCGTTTTAATACTGTCTTGATTAATATCATGAATCATCTGTCGTTTATAGGTTCCCTTCTTTTTCAGAATGCCATTTACTCCTCTTACAATCCATGCCCATGGCAAAAGATAGGGCTTCTCTTCCAGATAAGGATAATATTCTGACATGTAGTATAATGGCGGAAACCAATACCACATCCGAAGCTGCAGTCGACTCACTGTTTTATTTGCTTTACTCTCTTCACAAAATTTATTCCAGATACCATTCTCATCCTTGCCATAAATTCCACTGTCCAGCATATAGTAGAATAAATCATCAAAGAATTCGTCCCCTTTCGCTCCCCCCAGCCAGATGTCTGCAAGCTTCTCCATATTCTTTACAAATGCGCTAAGACCCAACTTCTCAAATTCCTGACAAAGGTATCCGATATCCATGCTCTCGCCAAATTTCTTGCGATATACGTAAATATCCACCAAATTTCGAATACCGCACCCCATTGCATAAAAATGCTTCGCCATATGGGATATCATATATATATAGAAATCTTCTATCGTAAAGTCATAGGAATACTCATACCCCTCACGAAGAACTGCCTTGGACATATTCTTGAAGTACTCATACTGGTTATAATCCACCGTTTTGTCATACATGGCGCGATGAGCTTCTATCACCATGTATGGCTTTTTCACATAAATATCATGATGCTTGATGGATTCATGAAGCTCATACCCCATCTCTTTGAGCACCTCAACGCCACGCTCCCAACCATCCTTGTGAATCAAAATATCAATATCACTCATTTCACGCAGCTCCGGTGTCGGATAAATAAACTTTAATAAGGCCCCCTTCATAGGCTGGTTTTTGACCTGCTTCTCCTCCAGACGCTTTATAAGCTCATTAAACTGTGTAATCTGTGTTGTTGAACGAAATATGCTGTTCATAACGCATTTTCGCAATACAGGGATGTATTCCTCCGAAAGATTATCCGTCCTAAGAAGCGCCCCCAAAATCATATAATCCATATGATGCTTTCTGGACAAAACCATTATCTCTTGTATGTCTATTCCCTCCGGAATTGACATGGGCTTTCTATTATACAATTGTGCCAAAACTAATTCTGCAATATATTCTTTTACCTGCATCATATACTCCATTCTACTCCCAACCCCCAAAAAACTTACCATCACGAAAGGGACAAGTCCTATCAGCACTTATCCCTTGTGTAGATTTACTTATAACAATTAATTAGTTCATCATTATTCTTTCCAATAACAATGCCAGCCCACTGTGCAGGAATACCCTCATATTCTACAGTAGTTAATGCAGTCCTGCTAAATGAGTACTTACCGACTTCTTTTAAGCTAACCGGAAGAGAAATCTTTTGTAAACCGGTACATCCTATAAAGACATTACAACCAATAATCGCTACACCTTCCTCAATAACCACCTCTTCAAGATTAGTGCAATTGCGGAACAACTGATTTCCCAGACGAGTAATTCCCTCTTCCACGATAACCTTCTTTACCAGCTCTCTCTGGTCATACCATGGTGCATTTTTCAAAGAATGATAATCGTAAGTTGAGCCTTCTCCGTAAATAATTATCTCTCCATTGGTCAAAAACAGATAGCTGCATCCCTTACCACAAGTGCCTCTTTCAATAATTTCTTCTGCAGCATACTCCTTCTGACTTGCCTTTATTTTTTCTTCCTCATTCTCTTTGGCTTCTCCTGCGTCCTCCTCAACAAAGGTCACATTGGAAACAAAGGAATCATTATATTCACCAACTGCTACAGAATTCCACTTTGAAGAATCAGTGATGGCGCCATCCTGGATAAGGACATTCCC
>CAZOSU010000011.1:0-20328 GCA_964582515.1 uncultured Acetatifactor sp.
CCCTTTTGCGTACTTGGTGTAGTCACCAGACTACTCATCACCTTGCACCCTGCCAGTTCACTTCCTGTCAGCGAAACCTTGCTTTCTGCTTCACTGTTATTGGCAACCACATAGGTTACCTCCTCCTCATAGGTCTTGGCAATCACAATAATGTTTCCATCCAAAAGAGTTACCCCTCTCTGGCTTCCTCTGGCAATCTCCGGGTACTTATTGCGGATAGCTATGGCATTTTTATAATAATTGTAAATGGAATCCTCATCCTCCATCTGGACATCCAAGGTATCATATTTCTGCTTCACCTCGCCCATGTTGGGTGGCGGGTCGGTAAGACCCTCACTGCCTTCCGCAGCCCAGCGCATGGGAGCACGTTTATTCTCATCCGCACCGGAGCCCTTCATACCGATTTCCTCGCCGTAATATACAAAGGTGCTACCACTCATAAGCAGATTCAACGCGCCGCCAAACTTAATTTTCTCTTGACTGGGTGCAAGAAATCCTGCGATACGCCCTGTATCATGATTACTTAAAAAGGGGGCATCTATCATATTCGGATTCATTTCCTTAAACTGCTTCTCCACAGCTTCCAATGCGGACGCAAAGCTTGCCCCCGACTTACCATCCCCGGCCTTCTTTACTACACTTACCAGCTTCCCATCATTGTTGCCGAAGGGATAATTGAAAATACTGTCAATTCCACTGCCATAATAAGCAGTAATGGTTTCCAGGGTGTCCCACACCTCTGCTACCAGATAAGCATCCGGGTAACCGCTCTTTACATAGTCCACATACCAGGTCAGGATTTCCACATTCTTGGCGGTAGAGCCGCTGACATATTCCTTGGCCGCATCCAGACGGAACCCGTCCACGCCCATGGAAAGCCAGAAATCAGCTATTTCCTCCAGCTCCCGACGAACCTGCTCATTATATAAATCAAGGTCCGGCATACCATACCAGAAGATACTTTCGTAATACCATTCTGTGCCATCCACTACGGAATAACCCGAGCCCCCTTCCCTGCTGAAATGATAGTAATCCACATATGGGCAGACTGCCCCATCCGGCTCCTGTCCCTCCTCCAGGGTCTTTAAATAACTGACGGCCTCCTTAAACCATGGATGCTCCGAAGAGGTATGATTAAACACCATATCCATAATCACATTGATACCCCTTTTGTGAGCCTCCTCCAAAAATACCTGAAACTCCTCCAGCGTACCATATTCACTATCAATAGAATAATAATCCGTCACGTCATACTTATGATAGGTCATGGAGGGCATCACCGGCATTAGCCAGATACCGTTAAAGCCAAGCTCCTCAATATAATCCAGCTTCTCTGTCAGTCCCCCAATATCACCGATTCCGTCCCCGTCACTATCATAAAAGGAACGCACAAACACCTCATAATAGGTACGATAATTGTCGTCCGGCAGTTCTGCCTTCCCTCCTCCGCAGGCTGTTATGGACAACACCATACACACCATCACAATCAAACTGAGCCATCTTTTCATCCTTCGCCCTCCTTATGCGCCGCGGCTTCCTCTCCTACAATCCGGACACCACCCACATCCTTTTTCAGTGATATTGTACCACATCCCTTAAGCTTTGCGAAGCACTTCCCCCTGGGTAAAACTTAAAGTACACTCTCTCTTGCCCAAAACACTCTCCTTACCCTTTCACGGCTCCGCTCATACCATCCCCATAGAACCTCTGGGTTACAAGGAACAATACCGCAATGGGTATGGAAATGCACACTGCTCCGGCGGCAAAGGAAGTAAACCACTTGGTAATATACTCCTTCTCCAACATTTTCCACAGCCCCACGGATACCGTATAATACTCCGCATTTGCCCTACAGATTACTCTGGCAAAAATAAAATCCGTCCAAGGTGCCATAAAGGAGGTCAGCACCGTATACACAATCATCGGCTTACTCAGGGGCATGGTGATTTTGGTAAATACCTGCCACCTTGTGGCCCCATCAAGGAACGCGGCTTCGTCCAGCGCCCTGGGAATGGTATCAAAAAATCCCTTGGCCACATAGAAGCCCAAGCCGGCACCACCGGAGTATACCATGATGAGCGCAACCCGAATCATGGCCCCCTCTGAAAGGCCCAGAGCCTTCAGAATATAATATACTGCAATCATGGACATAAAGCCCGGAAACAACGTCAGAATTAATGCCATGTTCATAAAGGCTTTCCGCATCTTAAAACGAAGTCTGGACATACAGTAGGACACGCACAGCACCATGAAGGTGGATATAATGCAGCTGCATATGGCTATAAACAAGGTATTCTTAAACATCTGAGGGAAATTCAGCACTGTTTTATCCGTAAAGAGTCTCACATAATTATCCAGTGTAAACTTCTCCGGCCAAAGCCGGGTGGAATAGGGTCCCTTATCCGTTTTAAAGCTGGTCAGCACCACCCAGAAAATGGGAAAGAGCCAGATAAGGGAAAGCATTGCCAATACGATATGCACAATACTGTCAAAAATAAATCGCTTTGCTTTTGCAGCGCCGGTATTTTCCTTTTTCATTATTGGAAGCCCTCCTCGTCTTTATAGGATGCGGTATTACGATACGTTACCAGTGCAACCATGGCAAGGACAAGAAATGTCAGAATACCGATAACTGCCCCCAGATTAAAATACTGCCGCTCCACCGTTAGCTTATAGAGCCATGTTACCAGCAGGTCCGTCTTACCTGCGGTTGCACCCACGGGGGTAGGATTGCCACCGGTTAACAGATAGATAACATTAAAATTATTTACATTTCCCGTAAATTGGGTAATCAGATACGGTGTCATTACAAACATCATATAGGGCAGTGTAATCCTAAAGAAGGTTACTGCAGGCCCTGCACCATCCACCTTGGCTGACTCATAGAGCTCTTTGGGAATGTTCTGCAAAATACCGGTGGCCTGAATCATGGTATAGGGAATACCTACCCATAGGTTAATGATAATTACCATCACTCTGGCCCATGTGGCGCTGGTAAAAAAAGGTAATGACTCTGCAATCAGCCCTGCCTCCTTTAACAGCAGATTTACAATACCATCCTGATTAAACATGGTACGAATGATTAATAAAGATACAAACTGCGGAATTGCCACAGAAAGCATAAAGCAGAATCTCCAGAAGGCTTTGCCTCTGGTACCCTTACGGTTGATGACAATTGCCAGAAGCATACCAAGTATATAGTTAAGTACGGTAGCAAAAATGGCCCAACAAATGGTCCATCCCAGAACGGACCAGAATGTATGACCTATCGTATCGCGAAAGCTTAATACCTTTTTAAAGTTTTCCAGCCCCACCCAGTCAAACAAAACCAAATGCTCTCCGATTTTACTGTAGCTGGTAAAAGCCATGGAAATCATAAAGATAAGGGGCAGCACCGTAAATGCAAAAATACCAAGAAGAGGCAATGCCATCAGCAGCTTCTGCAAATTACGGTTAAATAATTCTTTTATATCCTCTTTCAGAGTAGGAACATGCCTTCCCTCTTTCAAATTCAGCTGTGCTTTATAGGAGCTGACAGCACAGCCCCTCCAGAATAATACAAACAATACAGAAAAACAGATAGTTACTATACCATATAACAAAAGCAGTACCGAATTATGTCCCTGCACATACTCATATATCCCCTTTGCCTCATTCCAAACCTCCCTCTGCTTAAGCCATCCAAGGGATGGAAGCATGGTAATACTATAAATCCCTTCGCTCATCATATACCATAGGTACACCAGCTCTACCATTAAAAAAAGGATTCCCTTTCCAATCTGCTTATGCACAATATTACCTGCACCGCAGAAAATTAAAGAAAGCCGGGTTCCAAAATCTCCGTGAATTACTGCTGCCCGCAGGGTATGTGGGTCACTATATTTTCTCCGCACAAAAAATCCCTCCTATAAAGAAAGCCGGCGACAGTGTGTGCCACCGGCAAAAAACTACTGTACCACGTCCCTGTTCATGGACTCATTCATAAGCCTTGTCTGCTCTGCCGCATTGTCATGCGTAACCTTCTTTGCCACGATAGCCTCCCCCATATTCTTCGCAGGACTCCAATATCTGCCCATGTTACCAACGATTGGCTGCATAACAGAGGTGTCAGCAATGGTTGCTGACTGTGCATTGGCTACTACATCTGCCTTTACGGCTTCGTCACCTGCAACAGTACTGTTTGCAGGGATAATCCCCCGCATCTCATAGTGAATTCTCTGGGCCTGCTCACTACCAAGGTAAGCTGCCAGGGCAATTGCCACATCCGCATCCTCACAATGCGGATTTACCCCGATGGCCTTAGAGCCTGCAAAGGCCATCAACTGCTTCTCTTCACCAGCTATGGTAATGGCAGGAAGTTTAGCCGCACCTACATTCTCTTCCCCAATTGCATCTACGATATTCTGATAATCCCAGGAACCGGTAAACATCGCACCGATGGAACCATCGCTCAACCCTGCAATACCGGCACCATCCGCATCATTTACAAAATTCGTATTTTCCACCAAATCTATCAAATAATCCGTAACTGCCACAGCCTTATCACCGCTAAAGTCAATCCCCGCTTCTTCATTGGTACCATCTCCGAATAAGGTACATCCGTTTGCTACATAGAAAGCTGCAATATACCAGGAATCGGTCAAAGGAAATGCTACCTTGGACTTTTCCAGCATGGTCTCCAGGCTCCTCACATCCTCCTGGCTAAAAATGCTCTTGTTGTAATACATAAACCATGTATTGGAGGTAAACGGAATCCCATACACAGCCCCATCAACAGTTACAGAGTTTACCAGAGACTTTGGAATCTCTTCCCTTACATAATCCAGTGTGGTCCCTCCTATCCTTGCTATGGCACCGCTTGCAAGAAGGTCATTTAAGTTATCGTTTGCAAACATGTATACATCTGCTGCCGCTTCCACATCCTGTGTTACGGTTGACTTTGCATCCCCCTCTGCACATACGCCATAGGTAAAGTTAATTTCCCATTCCGGATGCTCTTCATCAAACCTCTCACACATGGTTGCCAGCCAGTTGCCATTCTCCTGCACCTGGTCCTCGGAGGGCGCCCACACCAAGAGCTTTACCATTCTCACTTCATTGTTGGTGCTCTGTTGCTCCTGCTTGTCTTCTAAAGGAGTCTGGGAATTCTGCATCTCACCTCCCTTAGCACATGCGGTAAGCCCTGCTGCCATTGCTGCTGCCAAAACCAAAGATAATACTTTTTTTTTCATTCTTCCTCCCTTTTCACCCACTGAAAACGCTTCAAAACCCTTGCCCTTTTCATATGGTTTGCATGTTTTGGTGTAATTATTCAAGGAAAAATGTATATATCATCTTAGCTTACCTTCCATCCGGTCCTCACACAAAAACCGGGTCATGTTTTTCCGGTGGGAACGTATTAAAACGTCCCAGCCAGGAAAACATGACCCGGTTTTGCGTGAAATATGTATACCAAAGCATCTTTTCAAATGCGCATCTCTATGTCCTTTACGCGTGACTGAATCCCGGTCTTTCCACATAGGATGTAAAAAACTCCTTGACTGTCTGATAATCCTTTGCTTCGTTGAAAATCACCACTTCGCAAATATTACCACTAAAGGATGGCTGGAAAATGTCTCCACCCAGCATAATCCGGTTCACATATCGATTCACCGGTACATTTTCCATCACACCTACCACTTCTCCATTGATAAAGGAAATGGCGGTTTCCGTTTTCGCATTATATGATACAGTGAAATGACACCACACACCCTCTCTTGCGGGACAACCACTCACATCATACCAGCCGTTTATATTTCTGGAATCACGAATTCTGAAATCCGACACCCCTTCCCAAGCCAGCGGAACCATGGCAGCAAAGCCGGTCTCAAATTTCACATACAGCGCAGCCCCCCATGAATGAAGCTCCCTTGGTTTAATCCACATAGCGATGGTATAGCTATCATTAACAATCGCATGATTCGGCAGAATTACCACATTTTCTTCGGCCTCGCCACCCGGCAGATACAAGGATCTGCTATCCGGCGTAATGCCCTTCTCAAACAGAAGCTCCATGCCATTATATTCACCCTCCAGACTGCCATCCTCGCTACGCAGACTTCCGTTAAAACGGAAAATATAGCTTTCAAGCTTATTCTTGGCATACTCTGTGGCAAATACTTCAAATTCATGCAGCGGAAGAGGCTTGGCATAGAAAAAGCCCTGCGCAATTCTACAGCCGCAGCTTGTGACAAAATCAATCTGTGGCTTGGTCTCAATACCCTCTACCACCACTTCCAGCTTTAAATCCTTACAAAGGGAGATAATATTCTTTAATACCTTCTTGCCACGAGCATCATCCGCAGACCCCTGTAAAAACTCCTTATCCAGCTTAATGGTGTCCACCGGTAAATCCTTTAAAAGGTTCAAGGCAGAAAAGCCCGCTCCAAAATCATCAATGGATACCATAAATCCCTGTTTTTTCAAGGCAGCAACCATCTTTACCAGCTCTTCCGTATCCTTAATGAATACACTCTCTGTAATCTCTATTTCCAGCTCCCCATATGGGATACCGTACTCGTCTGCAATATCTGCCAACTCAAAAGGAAGCATCTTATCATATAAATGGAGTCTGGACAGATTCACAGAAATGGGCAAATGCTCAAGGGGTGTTCCCTTCCATCCTGCTTTCAGCTTACAGGTCTCCTCATAAATATAAAAATCCAGCTTGGAAATAAAACCATTTTTTTCAAAAATAGGAATGAACAGTGCGGGACTACGAAGCCCATCCTCCGGATGCACCCAGCGGCAAAGCGCTTCTGCGCCATATAGTTCCGAGGAGACCATATTGATTTTCGGTTGGAAATATACTACAAACTGCTTAGTCCTTAACGCCTCCTCCATCTCTGTCTCAATGCTCTTCTTCAACCGGATACTTTCATCCAGCGCCTGAAAAAATGCAAAGCGGTTCTTACCATCGTTTTTTGCCTTATACATTGCTGCATCGCACTTATATAAAATATCATCTAAGGGCATGTCCGTCTTCTGGCCGAACACGATACCGATGCTTAAGGAAATCAAGGACAACACATCCTTACGGAAATCCATATTCTGCATATTTTTCAAAAGCTCTTCTGCAATTCTGGTTACATGCTTGCGAGAACATTCACCATCCAGCAACACCACATACTCATCGCCACCGATACGGGCTGCAAAGCCTTCCGTATAGGTGGTAATCAGATTACTGATTGCAACCAGCAGCTCATCCCCCATACTATGACCATATACATCATTCACACGTTTAAAATTGTCTACATCAATATACATTGCATGAATGATTTTTCCAAGTCCCAGAGAGCTATAATAATCATGTAATCCCCATCTGTTAGATAGGCCTGTTAAATAATCTAATCCTGCTTTGTAGTACATATCTGAATTGTTCATTCCACTGTCCCTCATGTGAAGATAAAAATACCTAATGATAGAATAATATTTCTTCGCCCAAAAGTCAATGTTTCACGCAAATTTCATGGTACTTTCAGCCTAATCAACAATTCAAAACGTGGAGCTCGTGTAATGCTCTGGTGGCTGCCACATACAGTAGCTTTGCATTTTCCGGCTTTTCCATGCCATGCTTTATATCCGGATTCCACAAAATGACCGTATCAAACTCCAGCCCCTTTACCATGCGTATGGGCAAAATCATGGTTCCTGCGGAAAAATTGTCCTTCTCTCCATCCACCAGCTCCGTATATTCTTGAAGAAGCAGCCTTGCCCTTTTTGCCTCGGTTTCATCCTTGCAGATAATAGCCGTGGTCTGGTACCCCTTCGCCCGAATACCGGCAATCAGCTCTCCCGCATACTCTGCCATCTCTACCTCACTCCAGAATTCCCTTTCCGAAACCGGTTCCCCATGACGGATGACAGGCTGTATCTTGTACATGCCAAAGGACGCCTTATCCAGAAGCTTTCCGGCAAACTCTGATATTTCGATGGTATTTCGGTAGCTCTTCTGCAAGAGCTTGAACTTATCCCTCTCTCCGGTTAAAAACAGCTTCTGCAATTCATACCAGTCATTTAAGCCTGTATAATAATTGATATTCTGGGATACATCTCCCATAATGGTAAAGTAGGTATCCGGTAAAATCCTTTTCAGCACATAATAGATACCGATTCCAAAATCCTGCGCCTCATCCAGAAATACCAGCCCAAATTCCTGATTGGGCTCTTTCTGGGTCACCCGATAATGAATCAGCGCCAGCGCTGCCACATCATACACATCCAGCTCTAAGGACTGCACATGGGCAAGATGCTCCGTCATGGATATCCCCTTTTGTCTTCCCCATGCATCCAAAAACTCGCTGTAGAACTGGTATATGGAGGCCTTGGGCTTTTTGTCTTTATAATATCCCGCATATTCCTTCAGCATGGCATTTATCTTATCCCTGTCCTGACCACTCATGAGGAACCTGATACGGGTCTTTACACGGTCATCCAGCATAGTCAAAAGAGCATTAATACTCTTTGAGGGATTCTCCCGAAGCAGTGTGGTATTATTACTCTCTGACAGGATTACGCCCAGGCGCCTGTCCTTTAAAGCACTGACGTCCACATACTCTTCTCTTTTATACATCAGGTACAGCTCCAGCTGCTGCATAAAATCTATGCTGCAACGAAACCGGGCTGTTTCATCCGGCTCTATCACTCGATTTTTCTTAAGCCAGTCCTTTTCACAGAGCTTAACCAAAAGCTGATCCATACGAAGATTCTTTATATTAGGCACATCCAGCTCAGGAAGTCCACTGGTGATATAATTAAGAAGCAAATCATTACTCCCCACTATACAGAATTCATTGGATTCAAAGCGGTGCTTGTAATTATACAGAAGGTAGGAGATTCGGTGCATTGCCACTGTGGTTTTCCCGCTTCCCGCCACTCCCTGCACAATGATATTGGCAAAGGGTGACTCTCTGATAATCTCGTTCTGTTCCTTCTGAATGGTGGCAATAATTTCTCCCAATACCTCGTTTTTATTTCGGGAAAGGTACTGTACCAAAAGCTCATCGTTGGATGCCACATCGCTGTCATAAAAGCCCCTGAGTACTCCCTCTTCGATATCGTAGGTTCTCTTTAGCTGCAAATTGACAGGAATGGGCTTTTCATCGGGCAGCCCATACGCTCCCTCCCCCAGCTCATTCTCGTAGTACACACTGGAAATAGGAGCACGCCAGTCTGCAATCAACACATCTGTTTTATTTTTAAATACACCGTTTTTGCCAATGTAGATTTGTTCCTGCTTTTCTGTGGTATGGTCCACATAATCCACTCGTCCGAAGTAGGGCTTAAGGAGTGCTGCTTCATTTTTCTTCATGGATTTAAAGGCATGCTCCTCCAGACTGGCAGCGGTCATCAGCTGATTATAGGCACCTTCATCCCCGCTGTTTAACTGCTTATGAAATTCCTGTACCTGCATGTGTCGCAGCTCGTATTCCGCTTCATACCTGCGTATATTACCTTCGATAATTCCCTTACAATATTCAAACTGCGCCTGTTCCTTTTGCATCTCCATTTCCGGCTACCTCCCTTGATATAATCCGCTGCTCTACAGTAAATACAGTATACTAAAATTTAAAAATATTACTAGACTTTAATTTCAAATTATGGTATGATGCTTACTAGAGTTGTGAGTAAAAAAGCTGTCGGTTTTCCGACAGCTTTTTGTTGTTATATTATTTGTTTTTAGAAGCGCACCCACACGCTCATCTCTCCCACGCCACGATTGTTCCATACGTAGTAGGGAACGAATTTGAGAGTTGTCTCTTCCTCCTTTTCAAAAGGAACCTCTTCATACAGCTTTCCACCATCCTTAACCACTCTCTTACCGGTTGTTTCCAGCATGATAATCTTATGTCCCAGGTCGGTGTTTTCTTTCAATGTAAAATCCCCACCCATAAAGGACTTTTCCAAATCCAGTTTGCATAGGTGTAAGTCCTTACCATTATCGCACTCTTCCAGACAGTAGGTAATTGGTCCGCGGGTTACGGCTACCTTGCCCATGTTTTCACGAACTCTGTTATTTGCCTTATATACATGTACGGGCATATCAAAGTCAAGGGTAATTTCATCATCCTCCCATTGGCCGGTAATGTAAAGGTATCCATCCTTGTAGTAAATATCCTTTCTGCCACCAAGCACGGTCTCTTTAAATACTTCGGTTTTTACCGTCTCTCCGGCGGTAGTATAGGTCACCTGGGCAGACTCAGTCCATGCAGGAATACGCAGTGCCATGGTCATGGTAGTACCTTCTCCGCGAAGCTTTACGGATACCTTGCCATCCCATGGGAGGCCGGTTTCCACCTTAACATCCACTTCCCTATCTCCTACCTTCTTTGTCAGCTCGCTGCCCATATAAAGGTGTGTATACAAAGTATCCTCACTTTCGGTATAAGCATAGCTTGCCACACTGCTGACCGTACGTGCAATGTTGGGCGGGCAGCATGAACAGCCAAACCATTTCTGGCGCACACCCTTTACATGAAGCTTACGCTCATCGCGGTCCCAGCCCTCTTCCCATACCTCCAGAGGATTTACGTAAAAGAAGCTCTTACCATCCAGTGCCATACCACTAAGTACAGTATTGTAGAGTGCCTGTTCCATCACATCACTGTATTTTCTGTCTGCACGAATCTGCAGCATTCTGCGGGCAAAGAATACCAGACCGATTGCCGCGCAGGTCTCCGAATATGCCATATCATTGGGCAAATCATAGGGATAGGAGAAGGACTCACCCATATGGGAACCACCAATACCACCGGTAATATACAGCTTCTCATTCACGATATTATCCCAGATGCGCTGGCAGGCTGCGTAAAGCTCCTCATCGCCGCAGAGTCTGGCTACATCAGCCATACCACTGTAAAGATACACACCTCGTACTGCATGTCCCACTGCCTCGGACTGCTCACGCACCGGCTTATGTGCCTGATGATACCAGTAACGGTTTCTTACAAACCAGTTGCCCTCATCTCCCGGCTTATGGTATTTTCTACCCTCATAATTTGCTCTTTCCTCATCCTCGATATCAAAGTAGAAGGGCTTAGTACCACGTACATCAATAAAGAACCTGGACAAATCCAGATATTTTTTCTCTCCGGTTACCTCGTATAAACGCACCAACGCCATTTCTGCAATTTCATGTCCCGGATAACCCTTGCACTGATTCTCTCCCGGTCCGAACACTTCGGCGCAGTAATCCGCAAAACGCATAGCCGCCTTTAGGAGCTTATCCTTTCCGGTAGCCTGATAGTAAGCCACGGCACCCTCAATCAGATGTCCTAAGCAGTAAAGCTCATGATGGTCACGCAGATTGGTAAAGGCTCTGTCCATACCATTGATAATATAATAGGTATCCAGATATCCATTCTCCAGCTGGGCTGCACACACAATATCAATGGCTCCGTCTGCAATTTTCTCCAGCTCTGCGTCCGGGTGCTGGGTCAGGGAATATCCCACCGCTTCAATCCACTTGGAAAAGTCCGTATCCTGAAATACAAATCCGTAAAACTTATCCGGGTCCGGATTATTCTTATCCTCGGGAAGTGCCTCAAAGCCCCGGAAGGTATAGCTAGGTGCCACATAGCTGCTGCCCTTTGCACTCTTCTCCTTCATCATATTGCCAGCCACCTTGAAATTACGCATACAATAGCTGGGAGCCGCATCCGGGATGCGGTCATTTAACGCCTCCCACTGATAGGGAATCACTTCCTTACGTACCAGCTCCTGCTCTCTGTGCCAGAATTCATCGGTCACATGAATCTGCTTTAAATCCACGGGAAAACTAAATCTATTCTGTTCCATTACTGCCTCCTGCAATTTTTTCTTTACTGGTAGTATGTCACACCTTATGGTCCCGGGCAAGTACCCCTCCCTCATTTCAAAGATTTCAACACCAAATGTGAGATTTTTATACCTTGTCCTTTGCAACAAATATGTAAATAATAAAGGAGCAGACATATCATTTCAAGCCATGTCTGCTCCTTCACTTAATCACATTTCATTTCTAAGGGTGTCCTTTTGCGTTAAAGCCTATTTATCCTTCTTGAACATGCCAAGCACATCTCCAAGCTTATCCTTATCAATCTTATCAACCAGGTCTCCTACCTTCCCGGCATCAATCTTCTCCACAAGCTCCTCAGCCTTATCAAGAGCCTTGTCCACCTTATCCATATCAATATTTACACCAAGCTTATCAACAACGTCATCCAGCTTATCCACGTTATCATTTAAGCCCTTTACCAAATCCTTTACATCCATATCCTTTAAATTATCTAAATCAATTTTTTTTGCCATTTTGTGGTCTCCTTCCTAAAGTAAGTAGTACCATTATACTACCCGGGTATGCTACTGTGCAAGTACTTGTTTGCAGTAATCCAACACCTCTGCAATGGCTTTGGTATTGCCCTTATAGTAGACCTTGGATTCCCTCGTCTCCATGCTGACAAGCCCCACAGAAAGAAGGGCACTCATATGATGGGAGATAGTGGCTGTGGTCAGACCAAGATGCTTGGCAAGCTGGCTTCCGTATGCACTTTTGTCCTTGATGTAGGAGAGAATTTCAAATTTACTGCCGTCGCTGAGTATCTTCAAAACCCTTAAGTAATATTCCTGCTTTTCCTTAACATTCTCACCCGTTACATTGATTTTGAAATCATCATCAAATAAAATTCCCACCGTGAAAACATAGGGGGTGGACAGCAGACCATCCTCCTGGGATTTGGCATATAAGGAAACCACACTGGGGCTAAAAATACCCGGGCACATACCAACACCCAAGGGATTTTCCTCTAAAACAAATACCATCCCCTCGTCTAAAAACTCCACCATGTTTCTTCCTGCCAGCTTCTCCTCCCAGTATGCTACAAAATCCATTGCCAGCTTTTCCAATTCCTTGGAATATTTCTGCAAAACAGCCATTACGGTTTCCAGCAATTTCAAAACCTTTTCTCTGTGAGGCTGTGGCTTAAGAAATATGGTCTGCAGCTTCCACTTCTCCTCCTCCGGGATATCCAGCTCCATAAGAAGCTCTATCACATCCATAGGTGTCTTGCAAATCCTGCCTCCCCACTCATCCATAATTGCAGATGCATAGCACTGAAGTGACATGCCATAGCGCTTACAATATTCCTCCTCCGAAAGACTCTCCAGCTCCTTTTTCAACTCTGCAAGGGATGCACAATTGTGGAGCGCAGCCCCCTCCCACAGGATGGTCAGTGCTGCAAGCCCTTGTCCTTCTCCACTTTCCTGTGAGTTGCCGAAATATTCCCGTACTAACTCCTCTTTCCCGTACAGACATTTCTGCACATCTGCTTCTATCTCCTCAAGCAGGCGAAATTTCTCCTCAAAGGCTGCTGTTCCCACATTATACTTTCTGGTTAGCTCCTTCTTAAATTCACCATAGCTTTCCCCACTTCCCATATGTGTAAGAAGCCTCATAGCCTCCGCCGGATAATCCACTTTTCCCACAAAGAACTGCTTTTCCATACTTATTCAAATCGTACCTTTCTGATTTCTATGTATACAAACATTATAACACAGAACGTGGCGCTTACCATCAAAATTTCACCTACGGAAAACCTTGTTGCTAAAGCACTGATGAGGAAAGAGGTCAACGGTACAGCCGCGGCGGCTGCTGCATTAAAAATAGCTCCACTTCTGGCCAGATATTCCTTACTGACACATTTCATAAACTGCACATTGAGCGCTCCCATAAAGATACTCACTCCGGCACCCATCAACAAAGAAGAGAGTCCGCCAATCCCATAGAGCACAAATACACTCCTCTGAAAAAACGGCCCTATTGTCAAAAGGTAAAGTCCTGCTCCGATTGCGATACCTCCTCCAACCAGCATTCTTCTCACCGAAATACGTTTACTGACATAAGGAAACAGAAGGGACCCCAGCACCGTAAATAAAACCATCACCACTCCCATAATACTCAGAAACTCCGGACCTTGCCCAAATAACTCACTGACAATAGGTCCCTGCAAGGAATTAAAGGGCACCATCAATGCATTCATTACCACTGCCATCAGACAGAAATTTCTTATCACCGGCTGTTCCTTCACGTATGCAATTCCTGACCTTAAGTTCTCCAGATAGGAGCCGGCACACCCCCTTTCCAGCCTCACATGCTTCTCTTTTATCCTTACAAAGCTCAGGATAGCTGCTGCTCCAAAGAAGGTCACCGCATCAATAAAAATTGCCGTATAAATCCCGAAGACACCAATAATTACACCGCCCAGCGCAATTCCCATCAGCTCCACCACTGAGCTGAGAGTCGCCTTTAGGGATGTGCCATACTCATAATACTCCTGTGGCAAGAGCATAGGCACGATGGCCATGCCCGCCGGCAAGCCAAAGGCCTCTACTGTCGTAATCAGAAAGGTAAACACCACCAAAATCCAGGGAGTCACCATATCAGCGTAAGTTAAAATGGCTAGCGCTGCCACAATTCCCCCTCGTATCAAATAGCTTCCAAAAATCAGTCCTTTTTTGTTCACCCCCTCCACCAGTGCACCGGCAAAGGGCTGTACAACTATCTCCGGAAGCTGGTTTACTGCAAACACGATAGCGGACCACACCGCACTTCCTGTTACCTGATACACCAGCCAGGTAAAGGCAAGGGAATCCAACGAATCTCCAAATCTGGAAATCAGCCCCGCCAATACTAGTTTCAGATACTCCTTTTGCTTAAATATGTCCTTGTACTTTATCTTGTTATTTTTATCTTTCATATATCCCCCTTTTTTGACCCCTATCTATTTATGTATTAGATATCAATCTAACTTAGTACCAATCTTATACCTATTTTAGATTTTTGTCAACAATTAATATTAGATGTTGGTCTAGTATTAATCGTTTTATTTGCCACTCAGGGTATTTTCGATACAAAAACTACTTTCAAACCCCACTTATCGCTATTTTCTTTCAAAAAACCTTCCTTTTCCTTTCAAAACGGACTCATTTTCTTTGAAATGCGTTCTAATACCCCGCATTCATAAAAAAACGGGGTATCAGTAGTTCAATTTTCCACTGATACCCCAAAACAATCTTTTTTTCCTTAAAAATCAACTTTTCCCTACACCAAAGGGGTATTAGAAACACAAAATGCTTCCAGTACCCCTTTTCCCTATCATATGCTTAATATAGATACAAATATCCACACTCCATCAGCTTTTCGCACCACGCCAGACACATGGCGAAGATAAAAAGTACAATCATCAATAAGACAGCTGTCTTATCATAAACAAATTCCGCATTCTTTCCGGCATTGGCAAGCAGAACCTCAATTCCCAGAATAATAAACATACATGGCCAAAGCCGAAATACGAAAGCTATGGGAAATGCAGGTATAAACAGCCGGCTAAGGAACAACACACCAAACAAAATCAGGCAGCATCCGAACGTGACCGTACCCACTCTGTGCACATACTTTGTATTATCCATTGTGGTCCTCCAAAAGCTCCTGCTTTTTTCCTCTGATAAGCCACAAGCCCAGAGCCACAATACCAAGACCAATCACAATCTGGGGCAGATAATAGGATATATTCCAAAGCCATGAGCGGATAAATTCCGGAATCAGCCCCTGTAGCATCCTATAAAGCACACGGAAAAGCATCACAGAGCCAAACAAAATCAGAAGCACCGCTACAAGGCTCCGATATCCTCCTGCCAGCTTATTCTTCAGTACATCCATACCATCTAAGTGGAAGAGATAATCATCCTCCAAAATGGCAATCTCCGAATCCTCTAAATGGGTAAGATTTCTGGCAGAGAAAAAAGCATATACCCATACAATCAAATCAATAAACATCAGCTCTCCAATGTTTAAAAAGGTGGATACGGCAATAATTCCCACAAACAGGGCAAATAAACTGAGTCCGCGCTTTAAAAAACCCATGTACATTTCCACACAGCCCGGTACGAATGATAACCAAAAGCTCCAAAACTTATTTTTCTTCCTTTTCATTTCTTAATCCTCCTGTCTTTCCCGTATAATCAACATATCTGAAAAATCATTTAAGCTCTCACACATTGCAGTTGTTTGCTTGTTTAATTTGTCTGTAAAAGAGAACTGCTCCTTCCCTGCCATATCCCCACCGGACACCGGCAGTATTCCTTCCGGAATGGTAAATAGCAGAAATATAGCAGCTGCCGCAGCCGCACACACCTTGGCACTATACAAATAAAACTGCATCTTCCTTTTCTGCAGGGATACTCCCGTCTTCTGCAAAATCTCTCCCCTTACGTAGGAGGGGCAATGCAACATACCCTGATTTTCCACATCCTGTATTAACTTTTCCAGTTCTTCATCAGTGAGATAATTCATATTCTGCTCCGTCATATTACCCTCCCATCTATATTTTTCTTCCGGTAGATTTCCCGCAGCATGTTCCTTGCCCGGTAAATCCTGGTTTGAATGGTTTTTACCTTTTGGGACTGCTCTCCTGCAATGGTCTCCGCTTTCTTTTCCAGATAAAAGTAGTCCTCCGCAATCCTGTCATAAGGTGGACTCAGGCTCCGGCAAGCCTTAAGGAGCTGCTGCCTTACCTCCTGCTCCAATGTTTCCTCCTCCGGGCGCCCTATGTAGGAAACACTCTCCGGCATCTTCTCATCCTCCGTGGGAATCTGCCGCCTTCCCGCATTTCTCATATAATCCACACATTTATTGGAAGCAATCCTGCATATCCAGGCCTTTTCATTCATACCATCAAAATCTGAAGCGTGTCGGAATGCGGATAAAAAGGTTTCCTGGGTAATATCCTGGGCTGCGAAATAGTCCCCTGTCATCCGATAACAAATAGAAAACACCAGATTCTCATACTTTTCCATCCAGGCTTCCAGCTTCTCTCCGGAATTCATTTTATCCACCCTCCTTTCCTCTTTTGAAAGCTTTCACTTATATAAACGTAACAAAAAAAGGAAAATCTTCAAGTTTTTTTTTAAAACTCAAAAATTTTCCTTTTTTTTTATTTCAGACGAAACCGGATAGGTACTACCTCCTCCGTCAGCGGTTCCATCTTGTAATCGGGAAACTGCAAAATAATATCCTCAATACAAAGGGAGGTATTATAGATGGTATCATGGGCAAGCAGTATCACTCTCTCCCTGTCCATTGCCGTGTCCTTAGCATTCTTCACCAGCTCCTGTGGTGTGGTTTTCTTCACCGCATCCTCTAAGCTGGCATTCCAATCAAAGTATACAAAGCCACGCTCCGTCATCTCCGTGATAATATCCTTGCAGATATGCTGGTTATATGAATTCACACTGCCTCCCGGAAAGCGGAATATCTTCACCTCCACTCCCGTGGCTTCATATATGACCTGATACGCCTTCTCAAAATCTTCTATATAACCTTCCACGGTATCATAAATATCGCCATAGGCGTGGGAATAACAGTGAATCCCTATGGTATGCCCTTCCTCTGCAATTCTCCTGGCTACCTCCGGACGTTTCTCCACATTCTCACCTACCAGAAAGAATGTAGCCTTAATATCATACTTTGCAAGCACATCTAAAATGGTATCTGTATATTCAGCAGAAGGGCCATCGTCAAAGGTCAGATACATGGTCTTGGCAGGTTCTCCGGTGGTACATAGCTCCGGTCCTATAGTAGGCTCCAAGGTGGCATCCGGTAGAGGGGTGGCAGTGGGTGTTGGTGCAGGTGTCTCTTTAGGAATCATAGCTATGGGCGCATCTCCCTGTGGCTCCTGCGGCTCCATAGGCTGCTCCTGCATCCCTTCTCCCCCCGCGGTCTCCTGTGCAGTCTGTAAAATATGTTCCCCTGCCGCATAATATCCCAATAGTAAAAATACCGCTCCCAACAAAAAAAATGTACATAGAAACACCGGTATCATCCAGATATTTCTTCTCCTTCTTACTCGATAATATTCAATTCTTCCCGGCATATAATAGCTTTCTGCGTACATCCTTTTCCCTCTTTCCTATGTATCTTATGCAGAAAAAAGTCTCTGCATAACTGTTAATCACAGTTTACACAGAGACTCCGTCAGAATTTCATATTATTCACATCAAAAGAGCATATTATTTGCATCAAAAAAGCATCATTTGGAAATCTTCAGATACAGCTCATTAATCCCCTCATAAAAGCCTATGGTCATGATGATATTGGCATCATCCATTCCCTTAAAGATATACTGTTTAAAGTAGGGCGTTGTCTCGGAAAGTGGGTTGGAATTCTCATATTCTGTGGGCTTTTCCAGCCCAATGTACTCACTCCATTTCTCCGCAAGCTCGTCCGTATCAATATCCTCCCATTTCAATCCGGTCCGGGCATAAAACTCATATACCTTTCCCGTATCCGCATCTATGTATGCATCCAGAAGCCTGTTCTTCTTGTCCGCATTCTGTTGGTTTGTGGACAGGCTTAATTTCCACACCAGTACCTTGTTTCTGGGCTCTAACACATCGATAGCTGAATAGAGCACTACATCATAGGCACCATCCTGTATATCCAGCACAGACTCCGGTAATATCCCAATCTCCTGCAAGTCCTTCAGCCCTTCCCTGGCAGCCTCATACCCTTCTGCTTCCTGGGTACGATTCCCTCCGGAATCCGTCTGACTTTCCAAAAAAGCATAGCTGCCCGCCAGCTCCTGATACTCCATCATATTACTTACATTCTTTGTCTTGGCACTGAGCTCACTCTCCTGTACCTGCTGGCTTCCCAGTGCCTTGGATAAAATATACACCTTTTCGTTACTACTTAAAAGATACCGGTAGCCCTCGCTGCCGCCCTCCGCATCTTCTTCATGCACCACACCGATGATGTTTCTATCCGTATATTCTGACATTCTCTCCGGGCCCCAGATACTGCCCCATACCACTGCTCCTGCAAAAGCAAGGGCCAGCAGACTAATGATTATTTTCTTCATTGGTATCCTCCTGCTTTCCCTGAAGCAAGAAACTCATACACGTTCCCTTGCCCGGTTCACTGTCAATACAAAGCTCGCTGCCGTGAAGACGAAGTATTTCTACACATAATGCAAGACCAAGTCCCGCGCCGTTTCTGCTTCTGGAACGAGATTTGTCCACCATGTAAAAGGCCTCCGTAATACGCTGCTGCTCCTCCTTGGGAATCCCCACACCATAGTCCCTTACGGTAAAAAGATATCCCCTTTCCCTGACTTCTCCACGCACCTCTATAATTCCGCCTTCCATAGAAGCTTTACATGCATTGTCCACCAGATTTAAGAAAACGGATTTGAGCAAATCCATTTCTCCCCAGATGGTGCCCTCCTGATATTCATACACAATCTGCTGTCCATTGTGCTCTGAAAATACCTCCTGCATATAGGCAAAAAGCCGCTTCACCGGTATCTCCTGTGGTTTTATGGTTCCCCTTTTTGTCACGATGATATCCAAAAGGCGGAAAGACATGTTTTCCAGCCTCTTTCCCTCCGTATAGATATAATTCGCCGAAAGAAACTGCTTTTCCTCATCCAGCTTTCTGGAACGAAGCATATCCGCATAGCCAATAATAGCCGTCATGGGAGTCTTCAGCTCATGGGCAAAAGCACCGATAAACTCCTCCCTGGCCTGAATTTCCTGCTTTAATCTGTTTACATTTTCCTCCAGGGCACCTGCCATTTTATTAAAATCATCCGTCAGCTTTCCCAGCTCATCCCCACTGATTTTCTTGGCACGGTATGCATAATCGCCCTCCGCCATCTTCCTTGTAGCTCTGGTAAGGAGTCTGATGGGACGAGTGAGCCAGAAGGACAAAAATAGCATTACCCCGCAGCTTCCTCCCAGCATCAAAAGTGTCACCTGCCGATACATAGCAAACCCCTTGGACCGCTCCGTAAACACTCCTGTAATATCCCGCATAGTTTCCAAATAAAGCTCCCGGTTCATTACCTGTACCTCCATGGCGGTATGCACATAATACCTGGACCCCAAAGGGATAATCTGGTAAACGATAGCCTGGTCCGCCACACTCTCCAGAAGCTTCATCTCCTCTACAAATCCCTCGCTGACAAATAAGGTTTTCCGCTCCTCGTCAGAAAAACGAATCAGCCGCTCCCTTCCCTGGCTTCCCCTCTCCAGCTGCGCTCCTATCTGGGACACAGCCACGTCCTGAAGCACATTATATTTGGAGGGAATATTTAATGCCGCCGTTTCAAAAGCAAACTGCAAAATACTGCTCTCGTCCATGGCCTGACCCACTTCACGTTCCATGGATGTTTCAAATACATAATTTACAAAGAAGTATCCGCTGACACAAAAAGCCGCCGCCATAATAATAATTGTCCAAAGCAATATCTTATA
>CAZOSU010000012.1:0-1165 GCA_964582515.1 uncultured Acetatifactor sp.
ATACCACACTCTTCACAAAAAGTACAGAGAATGCTGAACATTTGTTCTGTATTTTCAGATAGCATTTGTTTTATGTAAACCTATTTCTCCAAGCAATCCATCTTCTCAACTGTATCATATAACAAAAATTCCGTAGGATATCTCTACCCTACGGATTACTTTTATTAGCTATTTCAAATTATTTCTGAGATGTTCAAACTTGTCATAAACTCTAATGTTATTTCACTTCAAACTCTTTCATTTCTGATTCTCACATACTAAGCCATCTTCTCCGTATAATACTGTGCCTGGGCATGCCACAATTCGTAGTACTTACCCTCTTCATCCGCCACCAGCTCCTCATGGGTTCCCTGCTGGATTACCGCCCCTTCATGGAACACGGCAATTTCATCACAGAACTTGCAGGAGGACAATCTATGACTGATATAAATCGCTGTCTTGTCCCCGGCAATATCGTTAAACTTACTGTAAATCTCCGCCTCTGCAATAGGGTCCAGTGCCGCCGTCGGCTCATCCAGAATAATAAAGGGCGCATCCTTATACAGCGCTCTTGCAATAGCAATTTTCTGGGCTTCCCCTCCGGAGACCTCCACACCATCCTTATCGATGTCCTTATAAAGATATGTATCCAGACCATGCGGCATGCTCTCCAGACACTCAGCAAAGCCCGCATCCTTAAGACTCCTTCTCACCCTTTCTTCATCATACTCCCTGCTGCCTGCCACATTCTCTCCAAGGGGCAGTGCCAACAGCTGAAAATCCTGAAATACCACGGAGAACACATCGATATAATCCTCATATTTATACTTTCGAATATCAATACCATTTAAAAGTATCTCTCCTTCCGTGGGGTCATAGAGCCGACAGAGCAGCTTGATAAAGGTGGTCTTACCGCTACCATTCATACCAACCACTGCCAAGCGGCTTCCTATCTTGAACTTCATATTCACATGACGCAGCGCCCAGATGTCCGTGCCCGGATACTGAAAGGACACATCCTTAAATTCTACCTCATACTGTCTGTCAGAGCGCTTTTCCGTGGTCAGGCTTCCCTGGTACATTTTATTGGGAATGTCAAGAAATTCATAGCAAGGCTCTAAAAAGCCGCCGTTCGTACGCATATCTCCTAATGACTCAAGCAATATACTAATCCCGGAGAACATAT
>CAZOSU010000012.1:1175-19803 GCA_964582515.1 uncultured Acetatifactor sp.
CCCACGTACTGGGTCACCAGACCCACGCCAAAGGCTCCACCCCATGCCTTTAAACATACAAAAATGTAAATCACACATGTGAGAATTACTGAAACACATCTTGCTGCCACAAACCACAGTCCCATGGGACCACGGGCATATTTTCCTATGATAGACTTTGGTCCAAAGGAGTCTCCCCGCTCCATATATACGCCACACACATTTTCTTGCTGACAATACATCCTTAGGTCCAGAGCACGCTTTCTATCCCGATTCATAAATCCGAAAAAGCTAAAGTACCGATTGCCAAGCCGTGCCTCTTTGGCGTAAGAATTCCAATAGGTATTCCCCCGATTCTGACACGCCGGTGCCGCCACCGCTATAAGAATCATCAGAAAGACTATCACAACCAAAAACAGGGGATGATTTAGTGCAAAGAGCGCACTGTCCTCCGGCACCTTTTTTACAAACAGACTTACCGTCAAGCCCACGCCGGCCAAAAGCATCACCGTGGCACTTACCAGCTTTTCGAAAATATCCAGCGCCCTGCGCACGCCCCAGGCAGCCCAGTTCTCCGTCTGAAGAATCTGTGCGTATAAATCGTATACATACTGCCTGTCAATATCCCCATAGTCCAGCTCCAGCATCTTCTTCATATAAATCCGGTCATCCATCCGCTTTGCACAAAGAAACTCATAATTGGACCAGCGAAGCAGGATTCCATTAAGGAGTGATAAAAGCACACCTGCTGCCAGCTGTAGAATGACCCATTTCATCAGCTGCTGCCCATCCCTGTTTCCTGCCAACTCATCTAAAATTCTGGCAGAAAGGTAAATCGTCACATAGGGACTGATTGCCCTGCACGCTGACATCAATAGCTTAGAAACGAATACCCCCGGACACATATCCCACCAGATTTTCCAGGCCCGCAGGTTACGCTTCCAGCCTTCCTTGTAAGAAACCTTTTTACTGCTCACAAGCATCTCCCCCTTCCCTATAATATCTACTCTGCACCTCATAAAGCTCCGCATATCCACCGCCCAAAGCAAGGAGCGAAGCATGGGTTCCCTCTTCTGCTATGGTTCCATCCTTCAAAAACAGAATCCGGTCGCAGAAACGGGTAGATGCCAGACGATGGGAAATAAAAAGGGATGTCTTCCCCCCAGTCATCTCATTGTATTTCATGTAAATATCATTTTCCGCAATAGGGTCCAGTGCCGCTGTGGGCTCATCCAAAACAAGTACTGCACCATCCTTGTAAAGCGCTCTTGCCAGCATCAGGCGCTGCAGCTGACCGCCGGAAAGCTCCACACCGTCCTCATATATTCTGCGTCCAATGTTGGTGTAAATCCCCTTAGGTAAAGCTGTAGCCTTTTCCGTAAGCCCTGCCTTCTCTATGCACATGAGCACCTTCTTCTCGTCCACATTATCCACACATTGTGCTACATTTTCTGCCATGCTGGTCTCCAGCACGGAAAAATCCTGAAACACAGCAGAAAACAGGTTATAGTAATCCCGACGGTTATATTTACGAATATCCTCACCATTTAGCAGAACCCTACCCTCTGTAGGATCCAGAAACCCGCACACCAGCTTTACCAGCGTAGTCTTTCCTGCACCGTTTAAGCCTACAATCGCCAGCTTCTCTCCCGGTTTTATAATCAAATTCATATGCCGGATGGTATCCTCCTTTGCCTCGGGATAGCGAAAGGACACATCCTCCAGCCTAATCTCATAGCCCTTGCTTACATCCTTTATTAAAGCGGCTCCCTCCTCAAAAGCAAAGGGCTCCGGCCACTCCAGAAATTCCCGCACCACCGAAAGCTCCACACACTCCTTATGAAGCTGAGAAAACTTCTCCATGATACCGGAAATCCACACAGTAAAGCCGCTAACCGCACTAAAATACAGTAAAAATTCCGCTGCACTCATCCCTGTGGTCAGTGTCCAATAAATCAAATATAGGTATGCCGCTCCATTTCGTAAAAATGCCAGCACCAAATCCACTATATTGGTCCACAGATACATCCGCTCCTGCCTTAGCAAAAAGCCCTGATACAAGCGAAATGTACAAAACCATACATCATAGAGCCATTCCGCCAGCCCAAAGATACGAATATCCTTAGCAGCCTCCCGACCGGTGGCCATCTTACGAATGTATGCCATTTTCTCCCCATAGGCAGCCTCTTCCTCCTTATGGCGGTAGCCCCATTCATTGATACGCTTATTGACCAAATATCCCACCACAGTAGTTAAAACAATCACCGCTATCAAAAGAAGATTTAAATGGGATAAAATCGCCAGATAAACCACAAATCCAATCACATTCTTTAGAATATCTATCCACGTTCTCCAGAAGTTCTCTGCCGGCAAATGATTATTGGAGCAGGTTCTGGATGCCCTATTTTCAGCATTAATAAAATCCGTATCCAAGGTGTTTGCGTAAGAGGTTCTGGCCATCTTATCTCCTATTTTTTTCAAAAGATATATTCTGGCAAGCATATATCTGTGTATTGCATTGGTACCGATATACGTATTGAGACCAGTCAAAACCAGAATTATCCCACAAAAGCCCAGAATGGTTAAGACTACCTCCGGCAGTGGCGCCCGCGTCTCTACTTTGTCCAGAATCACCGGTGCAATCAGCATTTCCGCAATGGTAAGACCTGCCCCCACCACGGCAATCAGCACACAAAACACCGGCACACTTTTACAGATTTCCCCAGCATTTCGCAGCATAAAGCCACTCATTTGCCACATATTGTACTTTACCTTTACATTCTCTTTCATAACTCGCCTCCTTACAGTACACTGCATACCCTACCACACAAAAACATCCCCGGCACATTCCGGGGACGAATTGTCAAAATCAGGGGATAAATTGCATGATATCTTTCGGGCAGGGGAATGTTGGGGGATGGTATGTCTTATTCAGACCCTTGAAAAACGTCGGCACTTGGCGAGGTTTTTTCGAGCCTAGTACCGCTACGTTTTTCACGGAACGAGAGTGTGTCTGAATAAGACATACCATCCCCCAACATTCCCCTGCCCGAAGGATATTACACTTGAGGTATTAATATTTCTGTGGTAAAGGCCCCATCTTCACTGTTGCGGCTAAGATACCCGTCCAGACGCTCGATGATATTGTCGATGCGCACCAGCCCAAAGCCGTGCCCCTCTCCCTTGGTAGAGCCAAAGAGCTTGCCGATTTTCGCCAGCTTTTTCCCGGCGGTAAAATTAGTGAAGGAGATGTAGAGCTGTGTCCCCTTCATATCCATGTACACACGAATCATGCGCTTTTCCTTGGGAAGCTCTAAGCTGGCCTCCATGGCATTGTCAAAGAGGTTCCCGATGATACAGCACAAATCCAGCTCCGACATTTTCAGTTTCACCGGTATATGGGCGTCCACCTGCACAGCGATATCCTTGGACTTTGCCAGTGAAATCTTGCTGTTTAAAATGGCATCCGCCATACTGTTTCCCGTTTTTACTACCGTGTCCACCGTATTTAAGTCCGTGTCCAGCTCATCCAGATATGCTTTGATACCATCCATATCTCCATTGACTGCCAGCACCTTCATCATCTGGATATGGTTGCGGTAATCATGCCTCCAGCCGCGAATCTGGCGGTACATATTTTCCACCTCCTGATAGTGGGTTTCCATCAGCTCCCGCTGGTAGGCGGCTATTCTTTTATCTATCTGTTTTGCCAAAAGTCCCATAATGACTCCTTATGTATTCTGAATAATGGCTCTGTTTAGCTGCTCGTAGGTCCCCCGGGGCAGGGGTAATATCTCACCATCCGCCAGATGCACCTCCGACCTGGTGACTCTGCGGATATGCTTCAGATTCAAAATCATTCCGCGACCCACCCGGCAAAAGGAGTTATCCAGCTCCTCCTCAAACTCCCTCAAGGTACGCTTCACCGTATAATCCTGCTTTCCGTGTATGGTCACATAATTCTTCTGCACATCCATATATCGAATCTGATAAAAGGGAATTCTCACCATCTCACCGGACAGCATAAGATTTAAGCACCTTTCATTTTGTAGCTGCTTTTCCAGTGCCTTATCCAGCACGGCATGCAGCTTTTCTGCATTCACCGGCTTCATCAGATAATGCAGCGCCGCTACCTCATACCCCTCCGCAATATATTCAGAGTAGCCGGTGATAAAGACTATCTGCACCGTCTCATTGTCCCGGCGCACCGTCTTGGCCATGGTGACACCATCCATAGCTCCCATCTCAATGTCCAGAAGAAGGATATCATAATTCTTATCCTCCTCATAGTGAAACAAAAAAGCCTCCGCAGAAGAAAACACCTGCGTATCAGCGCATATCTCCCGCTCCTGCGCCCAATTATTTATAATTTGCTGTACAAATTCTGCGTCCTTCTCACTATCATCGCAGATTGCTATCCGATATGCCATAGCTTCACCTCCGTACCAGCTTCCATTATAACAAAACCGGACGAAAAATACACTTTCTGTTGCCCTCATTTCCGGAAAAAAGTATAATCATTTTAAGAATGGAATGGAGTATATTTTTATGAAACGAAACCCTTACTATCAATTACGATACATGGCAGGTGTGCCCTATCTTGTGACCTTCGGGCAGGGTCATGCGGATTTTCTCAGAGACCTGCAGCTAAATGAAACCGGCGTGTTTCTCTGGGAGCATCTGGAGGAAGCCCAGACAAACGAAAAACTGGCGGAGCTGTGTCTGGAACATTTTCACTGCTCTGTGACGCAGCAGGCCACTCTGGAGCAGGATGTGAAGGCTTTTGTAGAGGGTCTTTTTTCCAGAGGAATCCTTCTTGCGGATACCCCTGAGATTCCCTGCACATTTCCTGCAAAGGCCTTGGAAATTGCCGGACTTTCCTGCTGCATCCACGCTCCTGCCGAGCTTTTTTCCCCCGAAATGCTTGCCTTTGAAGTAATCCAAAGTAAAACTGCAAATACTCCTGCTCAAAATATTTTTACAATTACAGCTTCTCCTTCCTTTACTCCAAATGGCAAGGTTCTTGTTCGAACTAATGAACTGACCATTCTGGAAAGTGATAACGAGTACCTGCTTCTTTTCACCTCCTTTTCCAAGGTAAAAGAGGCGCACATTAGCAAGGATGGACTTACAGCCACCCTTTATTGTCTTTCGGATATTTCCCATAGGGATAAGAACGAATTCTCCTATGTGATTCGTATGTTATACTTCTATTTTGCTTTACAACATGGAATCGTGGCTCTGCACAGTGCCTCCATCCTTTATAAGGACAAGCTGTGGCTCTTTTCCGCCCCTTCCGGCACCGGGAAATCCACCCATGCAGAATTGTGGAAGGAATTGTATGAGACGCCCATTATCAACGGGGACATCAACCTTATCACCCTAAAACAGGGAATGCCAATGGTTTGCGGAAACCCATGGCACGGAACTTCCGGAATCTATACTACAGGGAATTACCCTCTGGGCGGTGTCATACTGTTAAGCCAAGGAAAACAGGATAAAATCCAGGAACTATCAGAGGACCAAAAGGAGCTGTTTTTGCTGCACCGCTGCATCACTCCTACCTGGACCCCGGATATGCTAAATATGAATCATGAGATTCTTCAAAAAATGTGCTCACAAATACTTGTCACCGGACTTACCTGTACGCCAAATGCATCGGCTGCTTATTGCTGCAAAGACGCCATTGACCGGTACACCATGAAGAAATAACAATTTTGTTAGATTATGGATATTTGCTTGACGTTTCCCACAAAGGACGCTAAACTGCAAGATGTGAGAATGTATTATTGAGATTATGTATCTTATGAGGAGGACTCTTATGAAAGAATTTATAACCCCTACTTTAGTAGATCTTGATATAAATGAAACTGCAGAGGGTGTGTATGCAGGGAGTGGCGCATCCAATCCGGATCCTACTGTCCCCCCCACACCTACGGAACCGCCAACTTCTTCCGGTTGCTGGATTAACTGGAAATGTACCTGGACCGGCCATAATAATGGGGGACATTCTGTATGTCATGTTAGTGCCGATCATTGTGGTGACCATTCCGGTGAATGTCTTGTCATGAATTTTATTACCAATTTCAACATTGCAGATGTAAAAAACGCCAGTGGTTATACCATTTCTAACATAACTGCACGCAGCTTTACAATTACCAGAAATAATCATTTCAATGCATCCGAAAATATTGGTTTTAACTTCGAACTTGTTTCTGCAGATGTCTTTTATGATGAAGCTAATAAGCCCTTACATGGCGCAATCGGTGGTAACAATGCCGCTTCATATTATTGCACAGTAGCAAGTTATACCTGCTGTTAAGTAACCCCATCGCAGCCAAAGCACCACTTATAAAGTGGTGCTTTTTTTCGGAGGATAAATATGTCCAAAGTATTACACTATGTAGAACAGATAAAAAAGGGACGTTTAAAAGAAAAGCTGTCACAAATTCTATGGATATACCAATACGCCCGGCAGCACATTTTTTATATTGCCCTTTATACACTAATCGGACTTTCGGGTACTATAGTTTCCCTCATCAGCGGTCTGGTATCCCGTGATTTAGTCGATATTATTACAGGACACAATACCGGAGCACTACTCTCCACCTTTGCCTCTATGGTAGGCATCACTCTGGGAAGTAATGTTATTGGACAGCTTTCCGGCTATTTATCCACAAAAATAAATACCAAGATTGACAATCAAATCAAATCACAGATTTTTGATGATATTCTCATTACAGACTGGGAATCCTTGACCAGATATCATTCCGGGGATTTATTGATTCGATGGAGTGGTGATGTATCCACCATCTCCTCAGGAATACTCAATACCTTACCAAACTTTATCATTTACACGTTCCGCTTTATCTCAGCCCTGATTATGGTACTGTATCACGATGCATCCTTTGCAGTATTTGCTTTGATAAGTATTCCTATCAGCATTTATGCATCCCGCACTACCCTGAAGAAAATGCAACAGGGAAATATGAGCTCTCTGACTATCAGTACAAAACTGTCCACCTTTAACCATGAAACATTTTCCAATATCCAGACGGTTAAAGCCTTCGATATGCTGCCTTTGTATTCCAAGCGTTTACGTGCCTTACAGCAGCAATACACGAATGTTCGTTTAAAGTATCAACGCACAACTATTATTAATACATTTATCCTGACCCTGGTATCCATGGCAGTTACCTACTCCTCCTACGGATGGGGTATCTATAAGGTATGGAATGGTGACATCTCCTATGGTACTATGACTATGTTTTTACAACTGACAACCACCTTAAGCGCCTCCGTAGACAATCTTATCAGCTTCATCCCAAGTACTGTTCACCTGACCAATTCCGCCAAGCGTTTGATGGGATTATTGCAGCTCCCCAAAGAGGACTACAGCCAAAAGGAAGAGGTGGCACAGTTCTTTTCCGAGCACAAGGAAATCGGCGTGGGCCTAAGTATCCGCGACGTAGCCTACACCTACGCAACCGGCACCGAGGTCTTTGCCCATGCCAGCTTTGATGCCCACCCCCATGAGGTGATTGCACTGGTGGGACCCTCCGGGGAGGGAAAAACTACCATGCTGCGGGTACTGTTATCCATCATCCGTCCCAAGGAGGGGACAGGATATATCTGCGCGGGAGCCTCTACTCCGGAAAGCGGCGGACCCTGCCTTGATTTGACAGCCTCGGCACGTCAGCTCTTTGCCTACGTGCCACAGGGCAATACCATGTTCTCCGGAACCATTGCGGACAATATGCGTAATGTAAAAGAGGATGCCACGGATGAAGAGATTATCGAAGCCCTGAAAATGGCCTGCGCGTGGGATTTTGTGGAGAAGCTTCCACAGGGAATTGACAGTGAAATTAAAGAGCGTGGCGGGGGCTTTTCTGAAGGACAGGCACAGCGCTTATCTATTGCCAGAGCCATTCTGCGCCGTTCCCCCATCCTGCTTTTGGATGAAGCCACCTCTGCACTGGACATGGCTACGGAGCGTAAGGTATTACAGAACATTATGGCGGACAAATACCCCCGCACCACCATCGTTACTACCCACAGACCATCCGTACTGAATATCTGCAAACGGGTATACTCCATCGGTAGTAAACGCTGTGTTCTATTAAATGAAAAAGAAATTGACGAGCTGATAAACGGCTACTAAGCCTATTCATTGTTGGCGCGCCGTTTGGTATAGCTGTCACGATAGTCACTGGGCGTAAGTCCGGTGACTTTTTTGAAGGCATTGGTGAAGTTATGGGGGTCACTGTAACCGATATTGTAACCAATCTGGGAAATAGAGTGATTGGTTTCACTGAGCTGCGCCTTGGCACTTTCCATCTTGGTTTGCAGGATGAACTGCTTGATGGACACCTTGGACCACTTCTTAAAATAGGTGGTCAGATATTTTTCGTTGTACCCGAAATAATCCGCCACATCCGCCACCTTTAAATTAGCGCACACATTCAGCCGGATGTAATCCGCAATATCGTTATAAAGCTGGCTGCTGTTATCGGAGTTGGCATACTTGCGGTAAATGGAGGCCTGGGCACTGAGCTCCGCCAAAATCACCGAGGTACTAAAATTATTCAGAGAACGCATACCATACCGACGCTCGCTGTCCTGCAGCTGCTTCATCAGCACCACCATACGTTCAAAGGATTGCAGCTCTCCATATACGGGGACGATAAGGGACATGGTATCCTGGGCCGTTCCGGCATTTTCTACCTCCAATAGCTCATAGGCAGAGGAAGGGTAAAAATGCAGCCAATAAAAGCTACAGCCTCCGGCACGGTACCCATGCTGCTTTGGGGTGGGCGGCATCAGAAGATACTCCCCCTTTTTAACCGCATACTCAGTCTCGTTTTCTGCGATATATAATACCCCATCCGTCACCACAAAAAGCTCAAAATCAAAGAGCTGTCTGGTCAGATGCATCCATTCATTTCCCGGCGCAGTAAACCTTCCCGCAAAATTGTATTGAAAAGGAAGCGCCGAATTAAATTTAATCACTTTCATCTAACAAAATCACACCTTATCTTACAAAAAAAGTCCATATACACCTGTCTAATCCGATAATATCCTAAAAACCACTTCTCGTAAAGCACAAAATCACAACTGAGTTTTTTACACTTATTCCAATGTATGGGAATTTACTTTCCCCGGATAAAAAAGGTATGCTTAACCTATAAGAAATATGGGGAGGCAATACGCCATGAAAAAGTTACATTTATTATTAGCACTGACATCTGCCTTGGCACTTACTGCCTGTGGGGGAAATGCAGAAGAAGCTCCTGCGGACAAAAATAGTCCTACAGATGCAACCGTGGCTACGGAAGCACCTACACCGAAGCCCACGCCACTTATACCGGCTTACGAGCAGTACAAGGTATTGGGATTATCCTTTGATGGCAACGTAGAGGATTCCTCTACCACCGGTATCAGCCCATCCTTAAGTAAGGAGGCTACCTATGTAGAGGGTGTCAGCGGACAGGCACTGAAGCTGGATGGTTCCACCTACATTGACCTTGGTACCGATACGGCTCTCCAGCCGGAGAAGCTGACCTTTGCATCCTGGATTAAGGTGGAAGAAAATCTTGCCGGCGAGCACATGATTACCTGGTTTAAGCCCAGCGGAAACTATCAGGGAGAGGGCTGGTACCTTTCCTGTCTGGACAACAACACCCCCTTAAAGCTTTCCGTAGGAAAAGCGGCAGGACAGCCCATGGAAATGTTCGTTTCCGGAAGCCGTGCGGAATTTTTCCCGGTGGGAGAATGGGTACATATTGCAGTAACCTACGATTCCGCTGCTCACAGCTGCAGCATCTATCGTAATGGTGTGGCCCAGGACGTGCAGTACATCAATGAAGCAAAGGAAATTAATGCGGACGAAACCAGCCACAAGTACATCGGCTTCAATTCACCGGGGTACAACGGCGGCTTTGCAAAGCTGACACTGGACGAGCTGTCCATCTACAATGAGGTACTTTCCTCCGGCGATATTATCGAACTGTATACCTCCTATGGAGCAGAATTTGACGGTTCCCAGGTAGTTGCGGCAGATTATAACAGCCTTGGCATCTCCTTAAAATCAATAAAGAACGATATCACACTTCCAACTCAGGGCGCTGCCGGAAGTACCATTACCTGGTCTTCCTCCAATGAAAAGGCTCTTAGCCCGGAAGGCAGGGTCACAAGACCGGCATCCGGCGAAAATGACGTTCTTGTCACCTTGACAGCAACTCTATCCTATGCAGATTTCACTCAGGAAAAATCCTTTGACATCTGTGTGGAGGCAGAGCCGGCATTTACAGATTTACAGGACTTTTCCATGGGGGATGTCACCCTTCTAAACGCTTATGAGACCAATGCATTTGCTCTGGAAGTGAATTACTTAAAGTCTCTGGATGCAGACCGCTTACTTAAGGGCTTCTGCGACATTGCAGGTGTGGAAAGTGATGCCACTCTCTACGGCGGCTGGGAAAACTCTGCCATCAAGGGTCACACCCTGGGGCACTATTTAACCGCACTTTCACAGGCCTACCAGACCAGTGGCGACAAGGAGCTTTTAAAAATTACCGAACACATTGTAGAGGTGCTGGCACAGTGCCAGAATCCGGAAACCGGTTATCTTGCAGCCATCCCGGAAAGCCACTATATCCAGATTGAAAACGGCAACACCTCCGGTACCTGGGTACCCTGGTATACCATGCACAAGGTGCTTTCCGGACTTATCGATGCCTACGAGCTGACCGGCAATGAGCAGGCGCTTACCGTAGCCTCTGCCTTAGGTGACTGGGTATATTCCAGAACCTCTGCCTGGTCCGAAGCAAAGCAGGCTACTGTCCTTAATGTAGAATACGGCGGCATGAACGATTGCTTATATCAGCTATACAGCCACACCGGCAATGAGAATCACTTATCCGCGGCCCACAGCTTTGATGAGATGGATCTATTTGACTCTCTTTATAAGGGCGAGGACATCCTGAATGGCTTACATGCCAATACTACCATTCCTAAGATTATCGGTGCTTTGAATCGTTATATGGTTCTGGGCCAGTCCGAGGAATACTACCTGCAGGTTGCAGAGAATTTCTGGGAAATCGTTGTGAACAACCACACCTATATCACCGGTGGTAACAGTGAATGGGAGCATTTCGGTGAAGCCAATATTCTGGACGCGGAGCGTACCAACTGCAACTGCGAAACCTGTAATACCTACAATATGTTAAAGCTCACCAGAGAGCTGTTTAAGATTACCGGCAACAGCAAATACTCTGCATACTATGAAAATACCTTTATTAATGCGATTCTCTCATCCCAGAATCCCAAGACCGGTATGACCACCTATTTCCAGCCCATGGCAAGTGGTTACTTTAAGGTATACAGCTCCGAAACCGGACATTTCTGGTGCTGTACCGGCTCGGGTATGGAGAACTTCTCCAAGCTGGGAGACAGTATTTATTACAAGGATGAGAATAGTATTTATGTAACTCGCTATACTTCTTCAAAAGTAAAGTGGGACGAGAAGGGACTTACCCTGACGCAGGAAACAGATATTCCGAATACCGATACTGCTACCTTTACCGTAAGCACTGACGGTAATGAGGTTTCCGCGGATATCGTGCTCTATGTACCTGACTGGACATGTGGCACACCCTCCGTAGCTATCAATGGTTCTGCTGTAGATGCGACTATCGTAAATAATTATATCCGCCTTTCCGGCCTCTGGAAGGACGGGGATGTGATTACCTATACCCTTCCCATGGAAATCGTAGCCTACAGTCTGCCGGACAATGAAAATGTGGTAGCCTTCAAATATGGTCCCATCGTTCTATCCGCAGACCTTGGCAGAGAAGACATGGCTACCGGCAGCACCGGTGTCAACGTAACCGTACCGACTCTGTTCATTGATATTAGCGACGTACTTACCATCACTGCTGGAAGCATTGAAGATTGGCTTGCAAATATTAACAACAATCTGGTACGAGTGGATGACACTTTAAATTTCACCTTAAAGGGCACGGACAGAGAGCTTACCTTCTCTCCTCACTATATGCAGCATACCAACAGATACGGCATCTACTTTGAACTGACCGACGCGGATACCACAGTAGTAGAGGATGAAGCCGACAAATATGTGGTAATCGACTCCCTTCCGGTAGCCAACGACCAGTATGAGTTCTCCCATAATCTAGATGGTGACCTGACAAATACCGGTACCCACAAGGGACTTAACTACCGAGATGCCGCACCGGACGGATATTTCAGCTATGAGTTCGCAGTGGAACAGGATGTGACCAATTACCTCTTCGTGAAATATTTCAGCGGAGATGCCGGAAGAGCCTTCCGTATCTCCATTGATGGGGAAGTCTTAGAGGATGAAGTGATTGAAAATATTAATCCGGATGATTTCTATGACTGGTATTATGAAATTCCTGCAGAGCTGATAGACGGCAAAGAGACCATCACTGTTACCTTCGAGGCAAACGGCAGCCATTATGCCGGCGGAATTTTTGATAAGATTGGAATTGTAAAAGAAAAATAGTTGTTAAAAAGGGGCGGTTGCATTTCAATAATCTGCAACCGCCATTTTCTTACACCTTCTTCACCGGAAGCTTTCTTCCTACTGTAAAGATTATGATAAACAATACCGCCAAGCCGGCGTAAATTCCTGCCCCCTTAAACATGTATGCGGAAAGTACTGCCAGAATAGGCTCTGCCGCTAATTCTGCCATGGGTCCCGCTACCGATACCAGCACAGCTACGGCACCACCGATTCCGAAGGATGCCAGACCTACTACAACGGCAGATAGGAGATATGTTACACCAAGCCACAGAAAACCCTTAAGGCGTACCCACCGCAGCAATAATACCAAAATAGAAAGCCCAATTGCCGTAATTAGCATAAGGGTCACAATCTTTCCCTCACCAAGGAGACGCACTCCCACCAGTACCTCTTCACTGAGCCCCAAATCCTCTATGGAGGGAATCATACCGATGATGGAATCCCCGTAAGTATCCAGATAATTCACTACAGATTTCTTAATTTCCTCCTCCGGAAGAAATGCTGCAGCATCTCCCAGCTTCGCCTTTACTACGGGCATGATATCATCCATGTGCCCTATGAGAAGCTCCTGCACCGCATCCGCCGTCAGCTGCTTTTCACCACTGCCATTTAATGCGCTCATCACATCATTTATGTACAGCTCCACCACTTCCTCCATCACATTAGTCTCACTGAAGGCCTCCAGAAGGAAACCATATTCTCCCAGCTGCTGCTCCAATGCTCCGTCTCCGAAAAGCAATTCTTCAAAATCAATACTACGCACAATTTTCGTAAGATTATCTGCCTTAAAAAAGGATGCCGCACCGGAAACTACAGGTGTCGCCACAAGTACTATTGCCAAAATCATACTTACGATTGCCGCCATAAGAATTCCCAGCACATTCATTATTTTCTTAAATACATTCATCCTTCGTCCTCCTATTTTTCCTGTAATGCCAGCATACCAAGCTTCACTGCACCCAGAATTCCCGGGTCCTCCCCAAGTGCCGGCTTTACAATATATTCTTCCATTTTGTCAAATATCATCTCATGAGAAATGTAATCTCCCAACAGCTCCTTCACCTTTTCCCTAACCATGGAGAACAGCTCTTCCTGATGCATTACGCCACCCCAAAGGATAATCTTCTGGGGAGAATAGGACAGAATATAATTGGTCACTGCCTGCGCAATATAGTAAGCCTCCAGTGTCCAGACCTCTGAATTCCCTGACAGCTCCGCACCCTTTGCTCCCCAACGCTCCTCGATGGCCGGACCTGCTGCCAGTCCCTCCAGACAACAGCGATGATAAGGACATTTTCCCGCATATGCATCCTTTGGATGTTTTGCCAGAAGCATATGTCCTGCCTCCGGATGCACCAGTCCGTGAAGAAGTCCGCCGTTTACATACACACCCACGCCCACTCCGGTTCCGATTGTGATGTAAATAGCCACGTCTGCTCCTTTTGCGGCTCCCCAGGTCACTTCTCCCAGAATGGCTCCGTTCACGTCCGTGTCAAAACCGATGGGGACTCCCAATGCTCTTTTAAAGGTTCCCACCACATCCACATCCGCCCAGCCGGGCTTGGGTGTGCTGGTTATAAAACCATAAGTGGGTGAATCCCTATGTAAATCAATGGGTCCAAAGCATCCGATACCCAGAGCCCCAATCTCCCACTTTTTAAAATAAGATATTATATCCTGAAAGGTTTCCTCCGGTCCCCTGGTGGGAAAGCTTACCCTGTCTATCAGTTTTCCGTTCTCATCCGCCACAGCGCACACCATCTTGGTTCCGCCGGCCTCAATCCCGCCAATTCTCATACGCTACCCCCTTTTAGGACAAGTATACCATACTCTGTCTTCCTTGGGTATGTGACAGTTATTTTTCTTTCCCGGGACACAGTATATTATTTCAAGATTTTCTGATACTACAAATATGCAGTGCTCCCGCATTTGAATAATAGCATTCGCCCATTTAAATTCCTGTGAATACTATAATAAAACCAGATAGAAAGAGGGGATTTATAACATGGATTATCAAAAGCAATTAGAGATATTACAGCGTAATTTATATAAACTGATGCATGACTCCAACACCTCCATGCGCAAGCTCAGCGCAGAAGCCGGTGTATCTCCCAGTTATGTTCAGAAGCTTTTGTCCGGTGAAATAAATCCCAAGTTAGACAAACTGGTAGAGCTTGGCAACTGCTTCTCCACCAGTTCCAGTGAATTGTTAGATGAGGCCATCGAGCCTTCCGCCCTTAGACAGGAGATAAACACCTATCTGGTGGAATTCGATGACAGCTCGTTAGAATTTATTTTGCAGATGTGCAAACGTATGAAGGGTGAAAAACACACGTAGATTGTAGACTAAGACACAAAAAATAAACCAGTCCCCTTTGGTTAGAAACTACGCATTATACATTTTGCTAAGACTCGGAAATAGACGAGCGAATGCCCATAAGAATAACTTGAAGTAAGAACGTGTCTCCGGCGTAAGTCGGAGGCACTTTTTTGTCTACAACCAACGTGTGCTCTCCACAATTCCCTTGCCGCGCATGCCGTGGAAGCCACGGCATACGCAGGGAATGTTTATGAGAAAATATGAATCGTTATTTAGTTATTTTACTATGTATGAGCCCTCTACGGATACATCTGTGTAGGTGTCGTTCTGGATGTAGATGCGGTAGTTGCCTTCTTCCTCGATTTGGAAATTATGAAATATTATATCTGTACCTTCTACATAACGTCTAATTCCGGTATCTCTTTCCAGACCAACTCTTGTAGTAACAGTAATGGGAATCATAGAAACACTGACTGCAATCTGCTGACCTTCCTCCAAATGAAACCATGCTGCACTTACACGACTACGAGCCGCCACATCCCACACTATATTGTATAAAGCACGGGTAACATTAACAGGAGCATTTTCCACCAAGGTAATTCCCAGGCTCTCACCACTTTCGGTATACTCCACGTAATTATCCACAAAATCACTATCCGATGTCGCCGAGGTCACCTCTGACACCCTATACAAATACTCATAAGCCTTAGCCGCCTGCACTGTAGATGCACATACGGAAAAGCTGCTGCTCATAAAGGCCACACACATTACCAATACTACGCTCAATTTTGTTCTCTTTTTCATCTTGTTAACCTTACTCAATTTCTTCACCCTCTCCACCAGCCCAGGCTGGCTCTCATACAGTTGGGATGTAAAGGGCTTCCGCCTTGTTTCCCCTGTGGCAACCGTCATCAGCACCTGAAAATAGTGCTTCATACCATCGCAATGGGGATATGACCGATAATCACAGGAATACTCACTCCACACCTGTATTCTCTCGCACAAAAGCCACGCCAGTGGATTGAAGAAATGGAGAATTACTACCACCATGGATATCCGCTTCAGCAGTAAGTCCTTCTGCTTGAAATGCGTCAATTCATGTGTCAGAATTACCCGCAGTGTTTCTTCATTAAATTCTTCCACCGGAAGCATTACCCTGGCGTGACGTATTCCGGTCACACAGGGTACACTCACCCGATAAGAATGCTTCAGCTCCACCATTTCTGCGGAAAGACCCAGTCTTTCACACACTTCCCTCAGGAGCTTTTGCTCTGTTACTTTCGCCGAAAATGCACTCTTGAAATAATGATTCATCCGATAGACTTCATAGCCCAGTGCGGCGAATCCCAGGAGCACTGCTGCCCCCCATATTCCAAGAATCCACAGGAGTTCTCTCCACATAAAGGAGATGGGAGTAAATAAAAATCCTCTGCCCAGACTTGCTTCAAACAGCTTTAATCCAATATAGGAAATGGGTAGGAAGAAAAACAGGATTACCATTTTCAGTAGCTCGTACACGATATTGATAAAGCCCAGCTTCTCTAGTAATGCACCTATTCCCAACCAGATTAGCACCAATATCCCTCCGGTGAGGGAGGTTAACAACATAATAATTACAAAACTATTCAGTAGATTAGTTGTCCAAACCATCCAGCAGGTTCTTAATCTCTGCTACGTCCTCTTTCGAAAGATTTCTCTTGCTGACTAAAGCAGATACCATCTTAGGAACCTGTCCGTCAAACCAGAAGTCTGCCTCTTCCGATAAAAGCTTTGCCTTGTAATCTTCCTCACTCTTCATAATGTGAGCATAGGACAGCTTACCCTTACGATAAGTTCTTACAAAGCCCTTGTCTGATAATTTTAATAAAAATGTAACTACCGTTGTTCTGGCATAATCCTTGCCATATTCTTCTCTCAGCTTGTCAATCAAATCCGGAATGGAAATGTCATCTTTTGCATCCCAAATCGCTTTCATAATTACAGTTTCGCTTGCGCTTAAGTTTCTCTCTTCTTCGAAGAATTTTTCGTTCATATGAATCTCCCTTTCTTTTTCCTGTCGACTACCTTAGTCTACTAAATGCGTAGCGTGTTGTCGACTATTTTTTTAAATTTTTATATAAATAGATACCCGCATTATGCAGGGTAAAATATTTCTGAATAATCAACGTGGTTTTACTACTCCCTGAGCATCAATTTCCACGTTCACGGATATCTCCTCCAGAAAGTCAAATATCCTTTCCTTCTCCTTCTCATCCGTCACAGCATATGTCTGTGCATCCTTCTGAACCGCAGGGATAACCTTCACCTCCAGATTCCCCTGTCCATCATTTCCCCAGAAATGTAACTGCACAAGCATGGTATCCAGCGTCCGACTGTTAAACCAGAAATTCCCCAGACTATATATGATGGGCTTTTCCCCATAGTACTCCATCCCCTGTAAACAATGGGAATGGGCACCAATGATTACATCTGCGCCCGCATCCAGGTACTCTTTTCCGGTTATGAGCTGTACCTCTTCCAGCTCATGACTGTACTCCGTACCCCAATGCACGTACGCCAGCATAAAATCCGCATTGGCATCCGCCTCCTTTATCACCTGCAAAAAAAGCTCTGTGTCATAGCACCTCAGGATTCCCGGACTATTCTCCGTGGCCTGCGGAGTCATTTTATTTTTCTCCGCTCTGGAAGCTCCCACAAAGGCAATCACCTTGTCGTCCACTGTCATATATATCGGCTGCATGGCGGCTTCTAAATCAGTCCCCGCTCCAAAATATGATATATCAAACTCCTGCAATGTGTCAAATGTATCTGTTATTGCATCTTCCCCATAATCAAATACATGGTTGTTGGCAAGACTTACTATATCCACTCCCAGCTGCAAAAGCACCTCTGCTCTCGCCGGATTTGCCCGGAAGGTATAAGCTTTTCCCGGCAGGGGTTCTCCCCTGAGGCTGTAGGTGAACTCATTATTCAGGCAAAAGATATCCGCCTGATTCATACACTCCATAAGCTCCGGAGAAATGCAATCATAAATACCATTTTCCGAAGAATCCATACGCTCCGTGGTCACAGCCCCTTCCGCCAGATTAATATCCCCCGCAAAACATACGGTAAAATCATATTCCCCCGGAATGGGAGTGGCGGCAGGCTCCACGGTAGGAGCGGATATTGATGCCATGGTGGGTACCGGTGTCTTAGCAATCTCCGGGCTGGGTGATGGGGTCACCGCACTTTGTACCAGGCCAGACATATCTACCGGCGCATCCGTCCGGCTTTCACAGCCTCCCAAAAGACATACTGCCAAAAGCACGAAAATGCCTGTTTTTCTTATCTTAAACCAGCTTTCCATCACAATACCTGCAATATCTCATACCATCCGTTGCCGCTGCACAATTGGGACACTCCGCAGGATATCGGGCCATTTCATCCTCTCGGACATAGTTTGGATCAGGTCTGGAAGCCTCCTCCAATGCCTTCTTCTGCTCCAGCTTATACTGCGCCAGCTCAGCCTCTTTGGTGGCCTTATATTTGTTCACAGAAGTATCCACCACTGTATTAGCCACCTTATGTACCGTGGTGTGAATCACACTGCTTAAGGCACTATTAATTGCATTGGTAATGGTTCTTTCAAAGAAACCTCCACGCTGATTTCTTCTTGGCTGCATTTTATATCCTCCACTCATTTTCAAGATTTTTCGTACTAAAACCTGCAAACACGTACCAGAAAACCAAATGCCCCTTCGCGTCGCCTGGTTTTCTTTGGT
>CAZOSU010000013.1:0-18418 GCA_964582515.1 uncultured Acetatifactor sp.
AAATAACCCTGCCATATCCCATCGTGGTGCCCCCTCCTGCCCCTACCATACTTTCTTTCCCCATATAAGAAGAGGTGAGCATACGCCCACCTCTAACTTACAGTTTATTTATTTTTCTTTCTGCGCTGAGTAGATACTCCCACAGCCACACAAGCTACGCCGATGACTGCAATAATAAGCCATGGCATTACACTTGTATTATCGCCCATCTTAGGTGCAATTGCACCAATGATAGCATCAATAACGGTATTGTTATTTTCACTGCTTGCAGGTGGATTGGTTGCCACAGGCTGCTGGATTTCAGCTACCGCAACCAGTGCAAACTCACTGAATCCGGTCACAACTGCGCTTGCGCTGTCACCATTTATGGTTACATCCAAAAGCTCTGTCTCATCACCAAAGTGAACAAGCTTTAATACCTTACCCTTCATTTCTGCAGGAATATTAAATCTTACACATACAGGTACTCCCAGCTTAGTCTCAACTCCACCCTTATCCTGTAAGGTCAAATCAAACGCTACTGCGGAAGTAAGCTGTGCATCGCTTAAACCAAGCTCCTTAGCATTCGCCTTCTGCTCATCTTCCAGTTCAGCAGGTCCAATCACCAGAGTACCACCTTCCGGCACTGTGAGAAGTGCGTTGTCAATATCAGAAATTGTCAAGTCACAATTCTCCTTGTGTACAAGTGTTACCACTGCATCCGGATTAGCCTCTTCAATCTTGGCTTCGACCTGAGCAAGCTCTTCCATCACACTGGCAGGAACATTCGTTTCATTTTCCCAAATACCACATACGGACAAGATGAATGCTTCAATGATTTCCTCAATCTTCTCAACAAGCTCTTCTACGCTTTCAATATTTGCAAGCTCCTCTAAAGCGTCAATGGCTTTACTTGTTTCTGCTTTTACATCCTCAATAGAAGGAGTGGCTACAGGTGCCTGTGTAGGTGCCGGTGTCTCGGTAGGTGCTACAGTAGGCGCCGGTGTCTCAGTAGGTGCTACAGTAGGTACCGGTGTCTCGGTAGGCGCTACAGTAGGTGCCGGTGTCTCGGTAGGTGCTACAGTAGGTGCCGGTGTCTCGGTAGGTGTAGGTTCAGCCTCACCTTCTCCGGCAAGCTTCTCAGCCTTTTCAGCGATTGCAGCAAACATGGTCTGGCCGATGCCTTCCCAGTATGTAGCTCTCTCTGCATAATCACTATTAATGTCGTATGCGGTAAGCACGCTGCTTCCGTTTACGCTAAATACGGTCTTTCCGTCGGTAGTCTCTCCCAGAAGCTGTGCAGGAGTCTTCACTGCATAGGAAATATTTAATTCCATATTCTGAATTGCGGAAGCAATTGCTGCTGCCTCAATCAAACCACCTAACTTATTGTTATGGGTCTTGTCGCCCGTATGCATAATCTGTGTACCATAGGTACTGCTGCCGCATGCGGTATATGCATCCTCGAATAACTCTTTGGTTAATTCAAAACCATCTACAAGTAAGATATTCTGCTCTTCTGCCAGCTGCTTTACTGCTGTTACATAAGCATTGTTTGAGGTTACCTGTGTTCCGGTAGTTGCATCGGTAGAATCATGATGCGCCTTAATGTTTCCGTCAGAATCATAGTACATTCTGGAGACCGGAGTTACCAGTACAGGAATCGCTCCTGCTTCTCTTGCCACCTCTACATACTGCATGAGATACCACTTATAGGTACCGCCACAATCGTATGTATAGCAGGTATCGCCATAGCCCATGCTGGCAAGCTCTGCGGGTGTAGCCACCTTAGTACCTGCTGTGGTAGGGTACACGCCGTTTTCATCCGGCTCACCCAGAGGCACATATCTGTCTGCCAGATAACCGGAGCCATTTGCACAGTCGTTGTGACCAAACTGAATGAACAGGTAATCACCCTCACCAATCTTCTCAGCCACTAAGTCAAGAGAGCCTTCATTGATAAAGTTTCTTGCACTTCTACCACCGTTTGCATAATCTACAACAGTTACCTTCTCATCATCGAAGAAGCTCTGGAAGAACTCACCCCATGCACCTTCGTTTCTTGCTTTTCCGCCGGACCAGATGCCTGTTGCGGAATAATCCTTCACGGTAGAATCACCTACAAGGAAAATGTTTACACCATCACCTAAGATTACATCTGAACCAGATGCATCCGGATTCTCGTAACCATCTCTCACTACCTCTTCCACAGTGTAAGCTGCTGCGGTACCGGTAGTTCCGCTTACGGTTACAGGAGTTACTACTACCTTAATCTGATATCCGATATCCTCGGAAGCAATCTGGTAGGTTTTGTCAATACTTGCATAAGAGGTCTTTACCAGCACATCTGCTGCACCTTCTTTTACACGATACCATTCGATACGGGATGCATCGTTTGCATTATTTGCAGCACCTAACGAATATCCTACTGTCAACGTATGTCCCGGATAAGGAGTGTTGATATCTCCGTTATCGGTTATGAAAGGTGCTACCTCAAATGTAACGGTTGCTTCTTCTGCTTCATAGAACGCCGGTACCCAGTCACCAAAGTAGTACTCCATGGTCCATGCTGCTGCAGTAGCTTCATCAGCAACCTTACCTCTACGGGAAGAGGTATCCACTGCATTACCGTTCATATCTGTGGTGTTGTACTCGTAGAAGTTTGCATTCTCCGGCTTAGCACCACTCATATCATACCAGCCGGCTGCCACGATTAAATCAGCAGCTTCCAGCTTAGTATTTACAAACATAACCTTGGCATCTGCACCCCAGGGTCTTCCAAGGTAACCCGGTGTTACGGTTAACTCATCACTTGCTGTTACTACACAGTTTCTGAATAAATATCCACTGACACCTGATGAAGGCTTTGCTGCGGTGATATATCCACCGGTGCTGCCTGCGCTGTAGCCCTTGAAGCTAAGCTCACATGCATCAAAGATTACATTGCCGTCACCGTAGATATAGTCCGTCTGACCTTCGATAAAGCAGTTCTTGAAGTATACATCATATGCTGCATTACCGGTAAGTAAGGTATCCTGGCTACTTAAGAAGGAACAATCCTTAAATTCCACCTTATCCGCCTTGATAACCACTGCTGCCGCACGCTCGGTAGCTGCCTTACTCTGTACGTCCACGCCGTACTTTCTTTCCAAATTAATTGCTTCTGCTCCGGAAGGCTCTACGCCGTCCAAAAGCTCTTCGTCCGTAATATAACGGTTGAAGGAGTTCTCGAAGGTAATACCCTCTGCACGGAATGCGGTTGCAGCAGGCTTAATGTATACTGCACAGCCCCAGTCACTTGGCTTACCCTTTGCATACTTATCGTATGCGTTCTCAGGATTATAATATCCTGTGGAATCAATACTGTAATACTGATAACCGATACCGTAATACCATGTTAAAAGTACTTCTTCATCAGTATCATTTACAAAGCTGATATAAGGAGTATTAACTACAATCTGCTCTCTGTAGGTACCGGGAGCGATATGTACGGTAATACGCTCTTCTTCCTTAGAAGGCTTCATAGCTGCACAAGCTGCCACTGCCTCGCTTACGGTTTCATAATTGTTTGCCTTGTCAGGGTATCCCACGTACACATCTGCTACCCAGTCAAGTGCAGGAGCTGCTGCGGTAGACTTAAACATTAAATCCTTGCTTACTGCTGCGCCCGCAACCACTACATGGGTAATGGTGCTGTAGCCATCGATGGTTGCCTTTGCCTGATAAGAACCGTCTCTTAAGCTGATGGAATATCCGTCTGCAGTCACCTCTGCAGCATAGGTATAACCATCTTCTACATTTACAAAGTTAAGTGCAGTTAAAGATGCACCGTCTGCAAGTCCGATAAAGCCGCCGTCTACCTTGTACATAGGCTTTAATCCAACCTGAATATCCGCACTGTAGTTTACATTCTTGTTGATTACAAGCTCACTCTTCACCTCATAATCATTTACGCCTGCCATCTGAATGGTATAATCAGCATCCGGCTCAAGCAAAGCGGTGAAGTTCAGCTCCTCATCAATTGTTAATTCCACGCTAAGCAGAGTAGAATCTGTGGGTGGAACCATGGTTACAACAAAATCAGAAACATCATAGTCCTGTGCAAAACCGGTAATCTTACCGGAGAAGGTATAGGTTTCCTTCGGCTCAATTACAAGCTCTACGCCACTCTTTCCGGTTAAACCTTCTGCATCGGTGGTAGTAACCACTCTGCTGTCTGCGGTAAAGCCATAGCCTACAACATCTGTGAGAACTGCGGTGTAGCTGTAGCCCGGAGCTAAGGTTGCAGTAAAGGTATTACCGTCTAATACTGCCATAGTCTCCTGCTTGGTAGTGTCGTTGATGAATTTTACAGAATGCTCCGTTCCGGTGTACTTATTATCACCATCAGCCACGCTGATAGTACCGCTCACTGCCACACCCGGTACTCTTACCACTCTGTGATATAATGCTTTTCCTGCACCATTTTCCCAAATCTTATAGGTGCCTGTATACTCTGCTACGAATTCAAATTTTGCAAATTCTGAAGCCTTGATATCTACCGTTTCCTTCTGCTTGCTTGCAGTTCCCTGTCCTTCAAAGATGAACTGGGTGTCGGAACCGCCATGGATACCGCCGTAGAATACAATCTTGTCACCGGCCTGTACATTGGCAATGGTTAAATATCTTCTGCTTGTGCCACCTGTACCGTTGGTATAATAGCAGCCTGCAGAGGTATAACCATCTGCGTACTCTATGGTTGCATTACCATAGGAGCCATAGGTAACACCACTTAATTCCTCTACTGTTGAGTAAAGTCTGTCACTGCTTCCATTCGCAACAACAGTTAAATCACCAAATACAACGCTGCCGGGATAGGTCTTATTGATTCCGGCTGCGATAATTGCCTCAGGGGTAATATTGTTTGTGTAGGTCTTAGTGTCGCTTTCCAGCTTTCCGCCCAAATCCCACACATCGATATTTCTCTGACCTGTCTCCTGCATATATTCCACCATAAGGCTATGAATATATACATTGCTTCCGAAGGTGAGAGTTACAGTACCTGCTTCAACACCCATAATGGTAAATACCATACCATCTGCGCCACTCTCGTCCCAGGTAGAGGTAGTCACTTCACCGGCGGCAGTAGTCACGGATGCGCCAGTACCGGCGCCATAGCGACAGGTGGTTACTACAAGGTTTGCCTTATCCGATAAGGTAAGGGTCATGGTTGCGCCATCTGCCTTGGTCTGAATACCATGAGAATTGCCATATGCCACATCTGTTAATGCAACACCATCCCACTTTGCATCTGCTGCTGCACTACCAAACTCGATGGTTCCTGCCTTCACCTCTGAGTAAGGTACCACGGCGATAGAACCAAGATAATCATTTGCAGTAAACTCGATGGTAACCTTATTGTCCTTACCTGTGCAAAGGAAGGTCTGGGAAGCCTCAGTTGCAGCCTCTCCGTCTACAGAGAAGGTGCCTGCCTTATAGGAGGTAACCGTTACCTTACAAGAGCCCTCTACAGGAACGGTAATTACGGTACCTGCATTTGCCTGTGCCCAATCCGTTCTGTTATATGCATCAAATTTTGCACCGGATGCAGTTGCATCAATGGTTAATCCCTCAAAGCTTTCCGCCTTGCCCTGTACAAGGATACCATTCTCAGTTCCCATGATTTCAGAACCGCTACGGAAGCTCCATTCATATCTGTATGCCTCAAATACAGCCTTCACTTCTACGCTGCCTGCCGGCATGGTAAAGCTGTTGTCAGTAACAGTAACGCCACCGCTGACTACCTGCCACTCCTTGAAGTAGTAGCCGGCATCTGCCTTTGCAGTAAGAGTTACCGTAGTTCCCTCTGTTGCCACAGAAGCATCTGCAGCTGCGCTACCACCTTCGGTAGCTGAAACCACAATACCATTACCGCCTACGATAGCATCCACGTACTCTACATCAATACTGTGGATATACATATTAGCTGCAAAGGTAAGGGTCAACTCACCGGGGTCAGCATATGTTACGGTAAACACGGGTGCACTGCCACTACCCTCGGTCACTTCCTTTTTGGAAACGGTTCCGGAGGAAGCAGTCATAGTACCACCCAGACCTGCACCATAGCAGCAGGTGGTTACAGTTACATTTGCATTCTTTTCTAAAGAAAGGGTCATGGTTGCATTCTCAGCCTTGGTCTGAATACCATGACTATTGTCAATACCAACGATATTTACGTTGGTGATACCCTTCCAGGTAGCCTCTGCGGATGCATTGGCAAAATTGGTTGTGCCGGCAGCTACGGTCTCATAAGGAGCTACGCTGATAGCACCAATATAATCATTTGCAGTATAAACGATGGTAACCTTATTGTCGGTACCCAAACAGGTAAAGGTCTGGGTCTTCTCGGTTGCCGCCTCGCCATCCACGGTAAACACGCCTGCGCCGTAAGAGGTAACCGTCACCTTACTGGGTCCCTCTACAGGAACAGTAATGATGGTACCATTATTTACCTGTGCCCAGTCAGTTCTGTTGTAAGCATCAAACTTTGCACCGGATGCAGTTGCATCAATGGTAAGTCCTGCAAAGCTTTCTGCCTTACCCTGGATAAGCACACCATTTTCTGAACCCATTAAGTCAGAACCGCTGCGGAAATTCCACTCGGTACGTAATTCTTCAAATACAGCCTTTACTTCCACATTGCCTGCAGGCATGGTAAAGCTGTTATCAGCGATGGTAACATCACCGCTTACTACCTGCCACTCCTTGAAGTAATAGCCCTCGTTAGGAGTTGCGGTAAGATTTACAGTAGTACCTTCCACTGCAACAGCCACATCCGCCTTAGCGCTTCCGCCTTCATCAGCGCTTACGGTTACAGCATATTCCTGCTTAACGGTGCTTGCAATCTTCACACCATCTACAACAAGCTCAATATTACTAAAGGTAATGTCTGCGTTTCTTGCTGCAAACATACCGATGTATACATACTCAGAATCCACACTGGTAAGTGCGAAATCATAGCCTGCACTCTGAGGAGTCTCATCGCCAAAGGTACAGGTATAACCATCGGAATTGCTTACGATGCTTAAATCATAGCTGTTGCCGGCTGCAAGAGTGCCGGAAAGAGCTGCCTTGCCGCCAAGCTTTCCATCCTTACGATAGAAGCAGTTACAGCCGGTACCCAAAGTACCTGCTACCACATAGTCCGATGCGATGGTGGAATCGTTTACGTCGATGTGCATATCATCACGAGCCATCAAACCAAATGCCACCTGTGAGTTTGCATCAAAAGCATTTACGGTAGCCTTTGCAGATAAGCTGAAGCTGCTGGTTACAGGCACCTTATAGTAGTACATAGCGATACCATCTGCACCACTTTCAATCTTACCCTTGTTGTTATAAACAGCTACATGCATATCACCATTTGCATCTTTTTCTATCGCATAGTTAGATGCATTCGGAGTTCCGCCCAGCTTACCAAAGGCAGTTCCCTTAAAGGCAACATCGCCAATGGTATAATCTGCCCAAAGAGTACTCTGCGCTAAAGTTCCGTCATACTCTGTTTCTACATAATCGGGATTGGATACCAAATCCGCCGCCTTTGCCGGCTCGCCTGCTGCCAGGGTAATGGCAGAAGCAAGATTGGTTGATGTAGCTGCCGCTGCATTTGCAAATATCCACGCCACCTTCTTTGCACCATAAATGTTCAGATGGGTATTGTCCACGCTGCCTGCATCATTCTTGGTCCATGCATGAAGGTATAATGTCTCCTCTGCACCAAGAGAATCGTAAAGATTCTTGGTAAGAGTTGTTAAATCCACTACCGGTACGCTTACTGCGGTGCCCAGGTCACGAATCACCTGTGCGTAATCACCACCATTTGCTACATGAAGATTATTATCGCTCCATGAGCCGGTGGTAGCAGTTCTTCTGACAATCGGAGTACAGAGAATAACCTCTGCTCCTGCGTCCTGAGCCATTTTGATGTAATTGTCATAAAGGCTCTTAGCAAAGGTTCCCTCGGTGGTATAGTCACCTGAAGGGGAGGTGTATCTTGCTGAATCATCGGCCTTTTCGTCGTTATGACCAAAGCCGATCACCAAGGTATCCCCTGCCTTTATGCCACCAGTCAAAGTTGAATAGTTTGCATGTGTCGTAAAGCTCTTAGAGCTGGTTCCTGACACTGCCAGATTCTGTACAGTGTAGGAGTCACTCAGATAGTTGCCCAGCTGAGTTCCGTAGCCATATCTCGGATAATAATATGCATCCGAAAAAGAGCTGACGGTAGAGTCGCCCACAACCCAAAGGGTATGCTCGCCCGCTGCCTGCACGTTTATAGTGCTCACATCAGAAAACATACCGGTAAATACCGTAAGTACGGCACAAACCATCGCGAGAGCTCTTTTGAAAAGTAGTCTTGTTTTGCGTTTCATTGTAATCCTCCCATATTTTTTAACGATAATTCGCCACTGTTTTAAGTGTAAAGTATGACACCGTGTCACAGTCAATAATTGTGGAAGATACACAATAAACGAAAAAAAATTGGTTGTATTGTCCAAAACATACAACCAATCTTCTCTGTCAATCCTACTTTTTTACTATTGGCATCCCCAATACCACATATTGCATCTCTTTTCCATCCTCTTTGGAGAGACCAATCTTCACACCTACCGCATCTCCGTCCAGGACGTACCCCTTCGCGTCCATATATTCCAGATAATTATCAAAGAGTATCCTTTTGATTTCTTCCTTCCGGGGGTGATTATCCTCATTAAAATCAATGGGAAGCTTTACAATCCGAAGCAGGCTCTCCTGCTCGGGATAACGCTCAATATCCGAATCCTCCACATCAATATTTTTCTTCTGCGCCAGCTTACTACGAATCCCCACGGCCTCCTCGCAGCAGATATTTCTCTTTAAAATATTCTCCTTGCGGATAATATAGATATATTCTATCTCGGGGAAATCGTAAATGAAGCGGTGAAGCACCTTTTGCCTGCTCACGGAATCCACAATCTTATTACCACTCTTATAGGCCACATAATGCATGGCCACGGACTTTCTCTCGATAAAATCATCCCCATACTCGGTCACACCCTTCATCATACCCACATCGTCCTTCACCATATGACGCAGGGACTGTAGTCTGGCAATCTCTTCATCCAGCGCATCCATCCTTTTCTGATATATCTCACAGGTCTCGAATATATCGCCGTTAAGCATAGCCGCGATTTCATCATGTCCAAAGCCTATCTTTCGGTACTTACTAATATAAGTAATTTTCTCCACATCCGCATTACTGAAATGGCGATACTGATTCTGGTCATTTCTATCCGGGCTCAAATACCCCTTTTCTGCAAATCTGCGAATGGTATTTGCAGATACATCCAACATTTTTGATAAATCACTGGTTTTATATTTCATAGCATCCCATCCTCGCAAAACCTTCTTTTATATATTACCATATTTTGTCGAATTTTCCAAGGAAAGCGGGGAAAAATGTGGGCTTGGGAGCTGGGGAGAACTCTAAGATTTTCCTAATACAGTAAACCTCCCGAAGGAATATCTCCGGGAGGTCTCATTTATCTCGGTATAAAGCTGTCAAATATAATCATGGAGAAGTGCTTCTTCGCTTCCTCATAGTCCCGCTGGTTATTCACAGTATAGCATACGGAGAGTCCCCCAAGAAAAGCATAGATGCTGCGGGACAGATTTTTGCGGTGCTTATGATTATAGGCCACAAAATCCGGTCTGGTGGCAGCATTGGAGATGAGATAGCCCAGCGCATAATAAACTGGCCGGCGATATTTCTCATCCTCCTTCCACAGCTCTCCGGAAAGCTGTCCACGCATAATCTCCGGTCTGTTCTTACGATACCATATAAGGGCAAGAGGATGAAAGCTCTCTATGCAATAGGCACCCTCGTATTTTCGCAAAAGCTCCTCACTCAGCTCACAGACCCGGGTCTGTACCCGGTCAAGCTTGTACTCAATAATCAGAGGCACCCTTCCATTTACAAGGTGCAGAGCCTCCTCTAAAGTGGGAATGGTCTCGGTGGAATCCGCCAAGTGAAAGCCTTTCAGTTCTTCCAGTGTATAATCCCATACATATCCCTCTACACCACACATACGCTTTAAGGTGGCATCATGAAAAATCACCGGCACGTCATCCTTACTCAGCTGTACATCCCACTCAATGCCATATCCTGCCTCCACAGCCTTACGAAAAGCTGCCATTGAATTTTCCGGTGCATCCGAAGCATTATCAAACAGACCTCTGTGGGCATAGTCCCTGTCATGAAAAGTGCTCTTATCCACCACACCAAAGATGCGGGGTGCCACCAGAAACAAATACACCACCGCCAAAATTAATATAACATTCAGCAAAATATCCATTTCGCTCTTTAATCCTCCACATCAAAGCTCTCTAACATACTCCCCTTCTTCTGTGGCTTTACGTCACCATGCTTTACCAGACTCATGGTACAGAAGGAAGCAATACTAAAAATAACTGCATAAGGGAACAGAGTGCGGTAAGAAATATTTTCCAGTAAAAATCCGGATAAAATGGGAGTAATTACCTGCGCTGCCATGGAGAAGGTATAGTAATATCCGGTATATTTTCCCACATCACCTGCTGCACTGATTTCTACAACCATGGGCAGGGAATTCACATTAATTGCCGCCCAGGCAAAACCGATAATTGCGAAAAACACCACCATTACCGGATGATAGCTGCTAAAAAGGCCCGCCGCCAGATAGCAGGCAGTAATCAGGACAATGCCAAGCAAAATGGTCTTCTTTCTGCCGATTTTGCCGGAAATAACTCCAATTGGGATATAGCTGATAATGGCAGCTACCGTAGCCATCATCAGGCAGTTGGCATAGCCACCGTTTTCCAGTCCCCAGACATGGGTTGCATATCTGGAAAAAGCTGTAGTCACTGCATTATATGCCGTAAACCATAATGCTACGGAGCAGAGAATGAGTATGAGGCTTCTCTTAACCTCCCGGGGAAGCTGTGCCGTAGAGCGGGGCTCCTCCTTACGTTCCTCATCCTCAAAGGGCATGGCCTCACGAAGAGGTTTTTCTTTAATCGTTACAAATAAAACCACAACGCTGATAACCATTATGAGGCATACACCGGTAAACAAAGGCCTGTAATCCGGGGCATCCCCTGCGCCAACCAAAAGCTTAATCATCACAAGCGTCAGCATCCCTCCTACGGCTCCCATCAGGTTGATGATGGCGTTTCCCTTACTTCGAAGTGCTTTAGGGGTCAAATCCGGCATCAGCGCTACCGCCGGGGAGCGGTACAAGCCCATGGAAAGCAATAAAAAGAACAGCACAATAACAAACAGTGTCAGATTCTCAGCGGCGTTGGCGTAGCCCAGCACGTTCAGCAAAATCACTGCAAGGGCGGTACCTCCGATAATAAAGGGCATACGCTTTCCGATAGGCGTGTTCACCTTGTCGGACAGGGTGCCGAAAAGGGGTAACAGAAACAGCGCCAGAACATTGTCCATAGCCATTATCGTACCCGTAAGGGTTTCTCCCAGACCAAAGGTATTTTTCAGTATGAGAGGAATCACATTGTCATACATCTGCCAGAAGGAACTGATGGAAAGAAATGCAAGTCCGATAAGTATGGTCCGCTTGTAGTTTAATTTCATGGAAGTCCTCCTTTATACAAAACTTATTTGCTCTTCTTATCCGGAATAATAAAGATAAAGACAAGGGAGCTGATTAACAATAAAAACGGATAATACAGGTTCGGAATAATCTGGAATGCAGACACCTCATACCCCAGCTCTGCTGCTGCCGAAATCGCCACCAGCATCTGGGCACCATAAGGAATCACCCCCTGGAAAATACAGGAGAAGGTATCCAGAATGGAAGCTGCCTTCCTTGGAGAAATCTCATACTCCTCCGCCATTTCCTTTGCAATAGGATTTGCCATAACGATTGCCACGGTATTATTTGCGGTAGAGATATCCATGGCACCTACCAGAAGGCCCATACCCAGCTGGCCGGCCTTACGTCCCTTGAAGCTTTTCTTAATCCACTCAAGAAGTGCCACAAATCCGCCATTCTCACGAATCAGTGCACAGATGGCGGATACTAAAATCGCCACCATGGTTGTCTCAAACATTCCTGCCGCACCGGTACCCATATTGCCCAGAAGAGCCGTGGCCTCCACAGCTCCGGTAAGCAGCATGATAACAGAGCCTGACACAATACCAATCAAAAGAACTACAAAGACATTAATACCTACAATACCGCCCGCAAGCACAAGTATATAAGGAATAATCTGTACCAGATTATAATCCTTTACAATTCCCTGGCCCACATCTGCACCGAGAGAAGTCACAAGAATCAGAACCAGTGTAGCAATTGCCGCCGGAAGCGCAATGCCAAAGTTCTCACGAAACTTGTCCTTCATTTCACAGCCCTGACCATTACATGCCGCAATGGTGGTATCTGATATGAAGGAAAGATTGTCACCAAACATAGCACCACCCATTACAGCACCGATACACAGGGGAAGTCCGAAGCCGGAGCCTGCGGAAACTGCTACCGCAATGGGAGTAATCAATGTGATGGTTCCCACAGAGGTACCCATTGCCACAGAAACAAAGCAGCTTACAACAAACAGTACCAGTACAGAAAACCGCGCCGGAATGATGGAAAGTAAAAAGTACGCTACACTTTCCGCACTGCTTCTTCCCACTACGCCTACAAAAATACCTGCTGCCATGAAAATCAGAATCATGGTAACGATATTCTTGTCGCCTACACCACGCGCCATAATATCCAGCTTCTCGTCAAAGCTGACCTTACGATTCTGCAGGCAGGCTACCAGAAGTGCCACAAGGAAGACTACTACAATGGGGATGTTGTAAAATCCCATGGAAATCTTAAGCACATACTCAAACAGGATTCCCAGCCCCAGATACAATACAATAAACACTCCGATGGGAAGGAGTGCCTTAAAATTACCTTTTTTCATTTTGTCCCTCCAAAAAAACATTTGAATGTATTATACTACATTTAGCTTTAAAATGTAAACGGAGAGGTTATCTATGAGTTCACTTTCGCACAAAAGATTTGCCATTTTAGACACCTACCGGGGCTTTGTCATCATTAATATGATTGCCTTTCACTTTTTATATGATGTTTTCATGGTTTTCGGTGTAGACAGATACTGGTATTTCCAGCCGGCCAACCGCATCTGGCAGCAGTTTATCTGCTGGTCCTTTATTCTTCTTTCGGGCTGGGTATGGCCATATGGCGCAGAAAAGGCCGCAGCGCGGGGGATTTTCATTAATCTCTGCGGTCTGATTGTCACTGCTGTCACTGTAGTTTTCATGCCCGGTGAAATTGTTATTTTCGGCGTGCTCAGCTTCCTTGGCTGCGCTATTTTACTTATGGTTCCGCTGGAAAGAGTGTTAAAGCGTATTCCTGCCCTCTTAGGGCTTGTCTTATTTTTTGCACTGTTCCTTCTTTTCTACAATTGCAACGACTGGAGCATCGGTGTGGAAAGCATTCTGTTGATTCCCTTGGGTTTTCCCACAAAAGGCTTTTACTCCAGCGATTACTTTTCCCTGTTGCCTTGGTTTTTCCTGTATGTGACCGGGTACTACCTTGGCAGGTTTCTGGAAAATAAAAAGGGATTCTTACGCATCTGCGACGTAAAAATCCCTGTTCTTGACATCATCGGCCGAAAAAGCATATGGATTTATCTGCTCCACCAGCCTATCTGCTATGGTATCTGCCTTTTGATTTTTTAATTTTTCTTTTTATAAAAGCGGAAGTATGCCACCAAGGCAAGGAAAAGCAACGCTATGCACATCCAGGGAATGAAATAGTTCATTCCCTTAGAATAAAACATATCATAGTATCCCTTTAGATAAATTACCACGATAATCAGAGGCAGTACATAGGTCATATAACCACGCAATAGCCCGGGGAACTTCAATCCCTCTCCTGCATTTGCTTCCTTCTCGAAATTCTCCCAGCCCCAGCCGTTTTTACTGGTACAAAAGCTTAAATATACCAGGGAACCCAGGGGCAGAAGATTATTGGATACCAGAAAGTCCTCCAAATCCATAATATTGGTTCCGGGTCCCAACGGCTCAATGCCGGAAAGCACATTAAATCCCAGAATACATGGAACGGACAGTATAATAATTGCCACAATGTTAACTACAACGGATTTTTTTCTGCTAAAGCCCCACAAATCCATACCAAAGGATACAATATTTTCAAATACCGCAATCACGGTAGAAAGGGCAGCAAAGGATAAAAACAGGAAGAACAGACTTCCCCAGATTCTTCCACCAGCCATCTGGTTAAAAATATTGGGCAAAGTGATAAAAATCAGTGACGGACCGGCACCCGGTTCAATATTAAAAGCAAAGCACGCAGGAATAATAATCATCCCTGCCATAATTGCCACAAAGGTATCCAAAATGGTAATATTCACGGTCTCTCCTGCAAGTGAACGTCTCTTGTCCAGATAGCTTCCGAAAATCGCCATGGAACCAATACCAATGCTTAAGGTAAAAAATGCCTGGGACATGGCAGCAAATACCACATTGCCCATTCCCTCATCCAGCATCCCCTGAAAATCCGGAATCAGGTAGAATTTCACACCCTCTCCCGCACCGGGAAGCATCAGGGAATTCACTGCCAGTACCACAATGAGTGCCAGCAGGCACAGCATCATCACCTTGGTAATCTTCTCCACACCCTTCTGCATTCCCAAGGAGCAGATACCAAAGGACAGAAGTACTGCCAGAATCATCCAGAAAATCAATGTCACCGGCGAATCCGTCATCTGGGCGTATTTGGCCTCTACCTCCGCAGCGGTCAGCACCTGAGAAGTAAACTCACCTGCGGCTGCACGATAGCAATAATACATCATCCAACCGGCCACCGTGGTATAGAACATCATCAGAAGATAATTTCCCGCCATACCAAAATAGCTGAACTTATGCCAGTTCGTCCCCTTCTGCTCCAATACCTGAAAGGACTTGGCACAGCTTTTCTGGCTTGCACGTCCTACGGCAAACTCGCAGACCATAATGGGAAAGCCCATAATAGCCAAAAATACCAGATAAATCAAAATAAATGCCGCACCGCCGTACTGACCGCACATGTAGGGAAACTTCCACACATTGCCCAAACCGATGGCACAGCCCGCGGATACCAAAATAAATCCAAGTCTGGATCCAAATTTTTCTCTTTCTTTCATAACCTTCTCCTTTTTTCACACTTTGCCCATCATAACACGAAATACGGTACTCTGCCAATGCTTTTTAGCTTTAAAACAATAAAAAATAAGAGCAATTACCTACAATATATGATATAATTGCGGTAATTACATTTTTCGAATATATTAGGGAGGTTTTCTATGTCACCGCAGATTATTTATCCAACCGAACCACTTAAGCGCGACCCTATGCCTAAGAAGGGTGAGCCTTGGAATCCGCCCACAACCAGTCTCTGGTTTGCCCATGACCCTGCACTTTACCGCGACCCTGTCAGCGGCGACTATTTTGTATATACCACGGAGGGAAAGGCCCGCCGTTCCAAAGACATGATTATCTGGGAAAAGCTGGGAAAGGTGGTGGAATGTCCTGCGGAAGCCAAAGAGTGGACAAACAGTGAAGCAATCTGGGCACCGGACATTATGAAGGTAGGCGACGAATATCGACTCTACTGCTCTAACTCCTCCTGGGGTGTGCGCCAGTCCTGTATTTTCCTTGCAGTGGCAGATAAGCCGGAGGGTCCCTTTATCCCCCGGGGTATTGTGTTCCGCTCTTCGGACAGCGTACCGGTAAATGGCATTGACGCCGGACTAATTGCCGACCACCGCACCGGACAGATATATATGGTCTACGGCTCCTTCTGGGGCGGCTGCCACATTATCGAGCTGGACCCTGCTACGGGACTTGCCTTGAACGGTCCGGATGATTTCGGCAAATGCTTAGCCCGCAGACCTCTTTGGGCGGACGGTGCCATTGAAGGCCCCTACATCGTTTATAACAAAGAAACTGACTATTATTATCTTTTCGTATCCTATGCCTCTTTAAAAAGCGATTACAATATCCGGGTAGGTCGCAGCAGGTCCGTTACAGGGCCATATCTGGATCACAACGGCCGGGATATGACCGACCTTGATGATGTGGATAATACGCTTGGTTATATGATTTGCTGTGGATATAAATTCGATGACGACCCTGTCGGCTGGATGGGACCGGGGCACAACTCCGTAATGCAGGACCTTGACGGGCAGTGGTATCTTTGCAGTCACATCCGTCCCCGAAATTTTAAGGAGGGTGCACCTTCCACCATGCATATCCGCAAAATGCTTTGGACCAGCGACGGATGGCCGGTGGTCTCCCCCGAAGAATACGCCGGAGAGTCCGTGCAGCCTGTGACAGCAGAGCAGATTGTAGGAAATTATGAGAGAATCCGCTTACAGCCCATGGTTCCTCAGGGAACGCTGACCTCGGTAAAGATGTCTCTGTTTGACAATGGACATGGTATGCTTGCAGATTCTATCCACTTTAAATGGGAGCTTTTGGACGAGACCACCATCCGCATCAGCTACGCTGCTACTTCAGAAGAGCTAAAGATAATGCCGGCATGGGACCATGAGGCATGGAAGCCTGCCTTAATCCTTACCGGCACTGATGATAAACATATTTGCATCTGGGGTAAGAAGTACTCCCCCGCTTAATTGAGTAAATATACTCCGAAGTTCAGATATGCTGCAAAGGTAAGCCATAAAAGATATGGTACCATAAGCCTTCCTGCTTTCGGCAAGATAGAATAAAAGGCTCTGATGGTTGCCAACACAAGAAACCACAGAATAAGCAGCCATGCAAAGGCAAACAGATACCACTGTAAATTAAAAAATATAATGGACCAGAAAAAGTTAAAGAAGAGCTGCGCGAAGTACAGAATTCGCGCAGTTTTTTGGTCCCCGGTTCCTTCTTCCGCCACAAGGAAGCTGGCATATCCCATCATTACATACAAAATAGTCCATACCACAGAAAACACCCAGGGCGGTGGTGTCAGTGCGGGTTTAATGCACTCCTCCGTGTAATACTTCATTCCGTCCATCGTAAGAAATGCCGCCAGACCACCGACAAGCAGCGGTATGGCGACACACTTAATAAGTCTCTTTGTATCTTCCCTCATCCTACATACTCCCACATATTTTCTATTACTAATACAGTATGCAGCATTTTGTAAATTATACTAATCCTCAATCAGACGAAGACCTGCGGTATCCGTTACCGGCAGTGAAAATACCACGGATTTGGCCTTTGTATCCAGTCCCGCATTCTCCATAATGGCCTTCATAATATTATTCTTCTGCGCCTTCTGGGTAACAATAAAAATCATTTCCTTCTCTGCCGCAATGGACACACCCATAAATTTGCTTGCCTCCTGGGTTCCGGTTCCCTTCGCATGGATTACCGTTCCGCCATAGGCTCCCGCCTCTCTGGCAGAGTCCATTACCAAATCAATATTTCCCTGTTCTGCAATTACTACAATAAGTTCATGTGATGTATCCTTCAAGGTGGATTCCTCCTCTTTCTGAAATGGACGATTCTCTGTTAAAAACTGGAGAGCCTTATTCCCTCCGATACTGCTAAGCGGTACGGTAAAGGCAATTCCGTTGCCCGGTGCATCTATTTTCACCTTCTTTTCCAGCTGTCTCTTCAAATTGGCCCAGGAGCTTTCTTCCTGCACGGAAAAGATAATCACCTTCTCCGTATGGTCCAGTCCCAGATAATCCAGCACGTCACTGGTGGCCGTACCCACGCCATACGCCATAAACATCACATGGTTATCATTCTCTTCATACAAATCCACATAACGCTTTGCAATCTTACGGTCCACAATCGTGGTCATCATATATAAATGTCCCATATTCACCTCACACTAAAGCTCGATAATCTCCATATCGCCAAAGGTATGCTCCACAGCAACCGGAGTAGCCATCTTCTGAAGCTCCCTCTCCTTCATGGTAAATACCAGACCCATAATCTGAATAGCAATCAGCGGAGTCATGGCTACCATGGCCACAATACCAAAGGCATCGGTTATAATATTACCTCCTACAGCCTGACATGCACCCATGGCAAAAGGAAGCAGGAAGGTGGCGGTCATAGGACCGGAAGCTACTCCACCGGAGTCAAAGGCTATGGCCGTGAAAATCTTTGGTACGAAGAAGGTCAGTACCAATGCGATTAGGTATCCCGGCACCAGGAACCACATAATAGAGATTCCGGTAAGTACACGAATCATGGCCAGGCCTACAGAGGCAGCCACACCCAGAGAAAGAGCAGTTCCCATAGCCTTGGCAGTGATGGCACCTGCGGTCAAATCCTCAACCTGCTTGGTAAGCACAAATACCGCCGGCTCAGCCTGTACAATAAAGT